>CADAGC010000006.1 GCA_902787365.1 uncultured Ruminococcus sp.
AAGATGAAATCGCACTTTTCGTCACCGATGTAGGACTTCTGTATCTCCTCATCACGGGTGAGCCACGCTGTCGGGTACTCGGCATCGGGGAAGCGCTCGTTGTACTTGCCGAATGCCATATTGTTTATCTTTTCGCTTCTGTATCTGTCGCCCTTTGCAAGCTTTACCGCATCGAGAACAGTAGACAGCGCCGACAGACCGGGCACTCTGTCGCCCGTGCCGCATATAACAGCTCCGTCAAGCGCACTTGCGTGCTTTATCATATACACTCTTGCGAGGAAAGAGCCCATGCTGTGCCCGAACATAAAGAAAGGCACATCACCGACCTTTTCCTTCATTATCTTTGTCATTTTATACATATCCTCAACGGCATTCTGCCATCCCCTTTCGGGTGAGAAATAGCCGAGATCGTCTGCATTTGTCACAGAGCTGCCGTGACCTAAGTGGTCGTTTCCGCATACAGCTATGCCGTTGTCGTTCAAAAACTTTGCAAAGTGCTTGTAGCGCAGCGTGTGCTCGCACATTCCGTGAACTATCTGCACAGCCGCCTTTACCTCGCCCTTGGGCATAAATACATAGTAAGCGATATTGTGCTCACCGTCTGTTGATTTGAAAAAGCCGTTTTTGTAGGTCATATTTATCCGTCCTTTCAGTTATATATTATCAGCTGCAATCGTAATTATACAAAACCCTTGAAAAATCAAGCGCCTTAAGCCTGTCACGGGGTATCATAAACGAGCCTGTGCCCATATCGCCCCATAGAATGTCGATACCGTGCTCTGTGTTATACACGCTGTCAAGCTCAAAGAGCAGCGTGTCGCAGTCGGCAACGTCTTCCGACAAACGGGGGTCGTCCTGCGTGAAAACAGGATAGCCGCCGATCACCGCATCGGGGAAATCTATCATATCATAAAGCTCGTCGGTGATCTCATCATCTATATCCCAGAAATCATCGACAGGCTCGTCTGCAAACTCGTTGTATGCTCTTACAAACGCATCACCAAACCGATAGTCCCACATCGTAGGCGGCATCGATGATGGCTGTTCGGCTGTAAGCTTATACTCGCCCCTGAAAGGCAGATAACACTCCTTATCGCCCGAATATTTGGGTATCTCATCAGCAGAAAGCAGCTTTGACTCGTCCGTGATGACATTTTCGTGATAAATCACCCTGAAATTATCCTGCCTTGTCATTCCCTCGCCGTATTCTGTTGACATTCCGTAAAGGTCATCTGCGGCGATAAAGAACTGTAATATCCCCTTCCCCGGAAAATCGGGTATTTTGGGGAGCTTGTCGAAATTGAGCTGTGCGAGCAGTACCAGCGGCTGCCCCTCAAAAACGTTCTTTTTGCCCGTGGGGTATTCCATATCCTTAGGGAAATAGGGCGTTCCGCCTATCTTGCTGTCAAAAAGCCCCGGCTCGCCGGTTTCAACCGTAAGCCTTATCGCAGGCACGGGCGGCAGGTATTCATAGGCTTTTTCGAGTATCTGTTTTACGTCCATATATCACAGCTCCTTTTTACATTATTATAGCACTATTTTTCTATTTCTTCAAGATTTTTGGTGCATTTCGTCAAAGCCCACAAAAACGGCTGCCTGTTTTTGTAAGTGCGAAAACGTTTTTGTTCGGCAAATGCGCCAAATACCTAAAAGTGTGCAAACGTTAACTTACATAAAAAAGTAAACTTTTTTGCAAACCCCTTGCAACTTGACTGATTTATGGTATAATAATATCATACCCCGCATATCTAAATAAAGAAACGGAGAGATAATTTATGAAAGAAATGGAGCTTTATAAGCTTTGGTGTGAAAAGGCAGTAGACGACCCCGATCTTGCAGCAGAACTCAAAAGCATAGAGGGCGATGAAGAGGCTATAATCGACAGATTTTACCGTGACCTTGAATTCGGCACGGGCGGTCTGCGTGGCGTTATAGGCGCAGGCGCATTCAGACTCAATGTTTACACCATCAGAAGAGCTACACAGGGTCTTGCTGACTATGTAAACGGCGCATTCAAAAACGGCGCTGTTGCTATATCCTATGACTCGAGAATCAAGTCAGATAAATTCGCACAGGAGGCTGCTGCTGTTTTAGCAGCCAACGGCATAAAGGTATATATCTACAAGGAGCTTATGCCTACTCCCTGCCTTTCATGGGCAGTAAGAGCCTGCAAGGCACAGGCAGGTATCATGATAACCGCTTCACACAACCCCGCTAAGTATAACGGCTATAAGGTATACGGTGAGGACGGCTGTCAGATAACACTTGACGTTGCAAACACAGTTATCGGCAAGATAAACGCTGTAGAGATGTTTGGCGGCGCTAAGGTAATGAGCTTTGACGAGGCTGTTAAGAACGGCATGGTAAGCTACATAGGCGACGACATAATCGAAGCTTACTATCAGCGTGTGCTCAAAGAGGGCATACATACTGACCTTGTGGCTGACAGCGGCTTAAAGGTAGTTTACACTCCACTTAACGGCACAGGCAACAAGCCCGTAAGAGAGATCCTTAAGAGAATAGGCATAAAGGAAGTAACAGTAGTTCCCGAGCAGGAGCTGCCCGACGGCAACTTCCCCACCTGCCCGTTCCCGAACCCCGAGATAAAGGAAGCGCTTGCAAAGGGCTTAGAGCTTTGTGAGAAAGTTAAGCCCGACCTGCTGCTTGCTACCGACCCCGACTGCGACAGAGTAGGTATAGCTGTTCCCGACAACAAGAACGGCGGCTATGTGCTCTTCAGCGGCAACGAAGTGGGCGCTATGCTCTTAAAGTACGTTTGCCAGGAGAGAACAGCTTTAGGCACCATGCCCAAGGCTCCCGTTGCAGTAAAGACAATAGTTACAACAGATATCTGCAAGAAGATAGCTGCCGAGTATAACGTTGAGCTTCGTGAAGTGCTCACAGGCTTCAAGTTCATCGGCGAGCAGATAGGCTTCCTCGAGCAGAAGGGCGAGGAGGACAGATACGTATTCGGCTTTGAGGAGAGCTACGGCTACCTCTCAGGCGGCTATGTAAGAGACAAGGACGCTGTAAACGCTTCAATGCTCATCTGCGAAATGGCTGCATTCTACCGCACAAAGGGCATATCCCTCCTTGATGCAAGAGAGGCTATGTATAAAGAGTACGGCAACTACGTTCATACACAGAGCTCCTTCCAGTGCGAGGGCGCAAGCGGTATGGAGAGAATGAAAGAGATAATGTCAGGTCTTCGCAACGACCCGCCCAAGGCTATAGGCGGCCTTAAGGTAGAAAAGGTAGGCGACTACATAGCTTCTGAGGAGACTGACCTTGCAACAGGTGCAAAGACCGCTATCGACCTGCCCAAGAGCGATGTTCTGGCATTCAGGCTCGAGCAGGGCGCAAGCGTTATTATCCGTCCCTCTGGCACAGAGCCCAAGATAAAGGCTTACTACACCACGATAGGTGAGAACAGAGCCGATGCTAAGGCACTTGAAGAGACTATCTCGGCTGATTTTGCTAAGATACTTGGGTTTTGATATAATCTGATACACACGCCCCGCAACCCTGCGGGGCTTTTTTTACCCCTATGCAGGCTGTCTGTTACAGCGACATTTGTGCGATATCAATAATTTTCGTAAAGTTTTCTATACATCTATTGCAATTTATCACAAAATGTGGTATAATGAATAAAATATACCCTGAAAACCATATGCAAAGGAGGCGGGAACGTGGACAGCTCGGAAATGATACTTCTTACCGAGTTTATCGAGCAGATAAACAGCGGTGCCGATATCAAAGAACTGACGAAAAAATATGACGAGTTGCTGAATAATTACGGCAGCCGTGAAGCTCTCAGGCTTAAAAACGACGTTTTCTGCCTTGTGCGTGAGCTCGACGAGCTGAGGACCCGTGTCAAAGCCTCTATGCAGGAGGCGGAGGATAAGCTTACCGAGCAGGAAAAGCAGGAGCTTGCCAAGGTCAGAGGACTTATTGACAATAACCTCTTTACCTACCATTTCCAGCCGATAGTCAAGGCAGATGACGGCGAGATATATTCCTATGAGGCACTTATGCGCTCGGGCGATATACAGGGCATAACCCCGTTCCATATACTCAAATATGCGGCGTTTATGGATAGGTTAAGCGAGATAGAGCAGTATACCTTTACGAATATGCTCAAATATATCAGCGAGAACAGGGAGCTTTTTGCAGGCAGGCCTGTGTTTATAAACAGTATGCCCAGCGTGCGTATGCACCCAGATACCGAAAGGGAGATTGAGCGCCAGCTTGAAGAACTTTCGGATATAGTGGTCGTCGAGATGACCGAGCAGTCGGAATTCTCTGATGTTGACCTTAGCAGGATCAAGGAGAAATTCTCACGCTTGGGCGTTCGTATAGCAATCGATGACTACGGCACGGGGTATTCAAACATCAGCAACCTGCTGAGATATACCCCGAATTTTGTAAAGATAGACCGCTCGCTTCTTAGCGGCATACAGGATAACCCCAACAAAAAGCACTTTGTAAGAGAGATAATCGACTTCTGCCACTCAAACGGCATACTCGCACTCGCCGAGGGCATTGAGGACGAGCAGGAGATGAAAACGGTCATTATGCTGGGTGTTGACCTTATACAGGGCTTCTACACCGCAAGGCCTGCCCCGCAGGTCATATCTGCAATACCCTATGATATAAGGTCGCAGATAAAGATGTATAAGACAGAAAGCGAGCACGGCCGACGACTTAAGGTATATAACGCCGCACAGAGCGAGCGTGTATCCCTTGAAAAGCTAAGCAAAGAGGGCTACAGCCGTATAGTTGTCGGCTCGGATTACAGCGAGGGCGAGGTCACGGTCGCAGGCACGCCATACCTTAATACCGAGATACATATCGAGGTGGCAGAAGGCTTCTGCGGCAGGCTTATCATACACAACGCCCACCTTTCAAACGACGTTCACGAGCCGTGCATCAATTTCAACAACAAGTGCAATTGCTCGCTTTTCATAAAGGGCGATAACAAGCTTGAAAACAGCGGCATAAGAGTTCACGAGGGGGCATCACTTAAGATAGAGGGCAGCGGCCTGTTAGAGATAGCCCTCGGAAATGCCAACTTCTACGGCATCGGCAACGATAACAGCTCTCACCACGGCGCTTTGCACTTTGCGCATAATGCCCGCATAAGGATAACCTCAATGAGCCATTCGGGCGTGTGCATAGGCTCGGGTCTCGGCGGCCCGATAAAGATAGAAAGCGGCGAATACGAGCTTGAGGTACACGGCAGCAACGGCGTGTGCATAGGCTCGCTCGAGGGCGATATATTCCTTGATATAGTCAACTGCGACTTCCAGGCAAAGGCCGCAGGCGCAACCAGCACGATAATAGGCTCGCTAAACGGCAACGCCAGGGTCAGCATTTCAAGGTCGAGCGTGCGCATCTACGGCTACAGCCAGACGCTTACGGCGGTAGGCTCGGTAAGAGGGCGCTCGGAGGTAAAGTTTGAAAACGCAAGCATCAGCATACACGCAAACGGCAAGGCGATGACCGCCTGCGGCTCGCTTTACAACGACAGCTCGGTAAATATCGAATGCTGCACCTTCCGTGCGTTCTGTGACGGCACGAATGCCCTTGTCATCGGCGGCATGACGGGCAGAACGAAGTTTACCATAATGAATGCAGACGTTGAGTTCGAGCACGCTTCACAGCTTGGGGCGTGTACCTATGCAGCCAATGAGGATATTTCCATAAACGGCAAGCTTCTTGTAACTATTAACGGCAAGCAGTATATGGGCGTTCCCGACAGAGCAGGCTCGCAGGAGGTCTGACGGCCCTTTATGACATAACAGAATAAAGATAACAGCAGCAGTCCTTATATTGGGACTGCTGTTTCTTTTATGAAAATGTCAACCCCTTTTGATATAGAAATTTTCGTTATAGATTTATGCAGCATAAACAAAATATTTTAAATAATCAATTTTTTATTTGACAGTTTGTTAATAATATGCTATAATTGGGATAGTCACCATTAGGAAAGTAATGAAATTGTAACGAAATTTTCGCTTAAAGGAGGCCGCAAA
Organism: uncultured Ruminococcus sp.; assembly: GCA_902787365.1. Classification (GTDB taxonomy): domain Bacteria; phylum Bacillota; class Clostridia; order Oscillospirales; family Ruminococcaceae; genus NK3A76. The sequence continues at coordinate 6,036 of CADAGC010000006.1, forward strand.
AAAGTGAGCAGAAATGTCATCAGGCGCACAGCAAGTATTATAACAGTATTCGCTATGATATTGACCACGGTATGCGGTCTGTCACTTTGCCCGCTGTCTTATGTGTATGCGGCAGAATCGACAAAAAGCGTCATCGTTCCGAAGATTCGCAAAGGCGAGGCGGTGAGCAAGAAGCTAAACGAGGCGCTGCTCTCGGCTGCCGAGACAGCTGATGATGACAACCCCGTGACAGTCAGGCTGCCCGAGGGGTCATACTTCCTTGACGATGCTCTGCATATCTACTCAAACACTATACTCGACGCCACAGGCTGCACTCTGATAAGCGATGAGAACAAGCACAACCTCTTCATTCTCGGCACAAACAGCAGCCATATGGGCATCAGCAGATATAACTCCAGCGAAGTTTCAAAGGGCTATAACTCGATAAGGAACGTCACCGTAAAAGGCGGCGTGTGGGAGGGCAACGACAAGAACACCAACACCCCCATAAGACTTGCCCACGCTACGAATGTTACCTTTGAGAATATGACCGTAAGAGGTGCGGGCATGAGCACCCACCAGGTGGAGGCGGCAGGCATTGACGGCTTCTTTGTGAGAAACTGCACATTCTGCGACTTTACGCCCCTTACCTACAAGGCAGGACACTTTGAAGCGATACAGCTTGATGTGCCGATAAACACAGCCGTTTACAACAGCAGCTACCTTGACGGCACACCCAACAACAACGTTGAGATAACAGGGTGTACTTTCAGAAATGTTTCCCGTGGTGTGGGAACTCACTCAATGCTCGTGGGCGCATATCACACAAACATCAAGATAACCGACAACACCTTTATAAACGTTCAGGAAGAGGCCATAGTCGCCCTCAATTACCTCGACTGCCGTATAAGCGGCAACAAGATAGTAAAGTCGGGCGGCGGCATAATCTTTGAGAGCGCTAAGTTCAAGCCCGGCTCAGGCGATAAGATATCGTCTATGCACACCACCGTCTTTGACGGCCAGCAGGAGTATACAGGCGACATCATCTACGATATGCACAGCACTATCACAGATAATGATATCGACATAGCCTACTCCTCTCTTTGTTCAAGAATAATAGGCATACGTGTTCATGGCCTTGCGCTTGATGAGCAGTATGTGGGCGGCGACGATATGCCCCTGCCCGTGACCAACTACTACATAAGCGGCGTAAATATCGCAAACAACAGGATAACCACCCAGGGCGGCGGCATACTGCTCGATGATGCAAGAGATATCAACTGCCGCTCGAACACCATTACCCAGACAGCCGTTAATAAGAACGACAAGCGTGCAGATTCCTACGACGGCATATACATAACCACTGGCTGCCAGGATATAAGCGTTACCGACAACACGGTATCGGGCTTTACAAGGCATGGAATACTCGTAAACAGCGGCAGCAGCGCAGGCGTTATACTCGGCAACAGAGTAAGCAGCTGCACCAAGCACGGCATATATGTATCGGGCAGCACAACATCATTTATCAAAAACAACACATCCGAGAAATGCGGCGGCTGCGGTATCGTCTTAGGCTCGGGAAGCTCTGTAAAGTGCATTGAAGCAAACTCTGTACGTTCAAGCGGCGGCCACGCTGTATACCTTACGGGCAAATCGACCGTTACTGGCGGCATTACGGGCAACAGCATAGAAAAGCCCCTCGACTGCGGCATAGCGCTTAACGGCAGCAAGGCAAGCAGCATTGAAAAGAACACTATCATCAGCCCCTCGGCATACGGCGTGTATCTTTTCGGCGCATCGACCGTCAGCAGCAGGATAGCTTCAAACACAGTTTCCGACACAGGCGCAAGCGGCGTGCTGCTTGAAGGAAAATCCACCGCAGGCTCTATAGCCTCAAACAAGATAGGAACTGTCGGCAGCAACGGCATTTTCATCAACTCCAAGAGCACCGTCAAGGGCGGCATATCGAGCAACACCGTCAAGAACACCGTTCAAAACGGCATAAGCCTTTCCACAGGCAGCAAGGCGGGAAGCATCAGCTCAAACACCATAGGTGCTAACGGCAAGAACGGCATATTCGTTTATTCATCAAGCAAGGTAAATACGTCGATAGCCAAGAACATCGTCAGCGACACCAAGAGAAACGGCATACTGCTCGATAAGTCAAGCAGCGCCGATACCATAAGCTCGAACAACATCAAGACAAGCGGGCAGAACGGTATATTCCTCTATAACAAGAGCAAGCTCGGCGGCAATATCTCGGGCAACACCGTCAATGATTCAAAGCAGAGCGGCATAGCGCTCGACCACAGCAGCAGCGGCAGCGAACTTGTTTCAAACAAGATAAGCTCAAGCGGCAAGAACGGCATATACATCTACTCTTCGAGCAAGATAGTCGATATATCAAAAAACACTATCAAGAGCTCAAAGAGAACAGGCATAGCCCTTGGCAGCAAGTGCAGCGTCAATGATATATCTGCAAACACCGTAACATCAAGCAAGGTATCGGGCATAAGCTTGCAGGATAAATCAAAGGCCACAGGCAGCATAAACAGAAACAACATAACAAAGGCCGAAACAGGCATCTATGCCGACAAGACCTCAGCCGTAAAGGGCAAAGTCTCTGACAATACCTTCGGCAAGATAAAGGGCAAAAAGACTGACATTACAAGTGCAAAGACCACAAAAAAGCAGGCGAGCAAATAACTCGCCTGTTTTATGTTAGGATAAATCAAAAACCAAAGCGCTTATGTAATCGACTTTTATCATATATTGTGATATACTTAATTTGATATTGAAATAAAATAGGAAAGAGAGTGAATACTATGAACGACACGATAAAAAAGGCCGTCAGCCTGCTGTCGGCAGCTGCGATGATGTCAGGGCTTTGCGAGGTTTCGGTTCTTGCAAAGAGTGAGACAAAGCTCTATATCAACGAGGTCTGCACAGGCAACGGCGGCACAAACGGCAACCTTACGGGTGCTGTTGACAAAAAGGGCGAATACTGCGACTGGGTAGAGCTTTACAACGCAGGCAGCGAAGCGGTGAGCCTTAAGGGCTTTGCGCTTGTCAAGGACGGCAAGGATAGCTATGTTTTTGACGATGTGACAATTGCCGCAGGAGAATACAAGATAGTCTACTGCTGCAAGACCTACAATGGCGATGAGAATATCCCCCACGCCGCATTCAATCTCTCGGGCGACGGGGTGAAGCTTACCCTTACAAATAATGATGAGGATATCGACACAGCCGACGTGCCCGCACTTGCAGACGATACCGTCTGGGGCAGAAAGACAGACGGCGGCGAGTTTACCTATCTTCTGCCGACGCCTGCTCTTAGCAACAACAACGCCAAATCGGCTATTCCCTGCAACGCACCCACATTCAGCAAGGGCAGCGGAATGTATACGGACAGCTTTGAGCTTACCCTCTCGACAGACGAGGGCAACAAGATATACTATACCCTTGACGGCACCGACCCGAGAACGAGCGAAACAAGGGTAGAATACACCTCGCCCCTTACCATAAAGGACAGGAGCAAGGAAGCGGCGGTGCTTGCCACCTACCTTAAGCCCTCGCAGATATCCCCGTGGGCTGATGACTGGCAGGTGCCCAAAAACAGCGCTATCGACAAGGGCACGGTCATTCGTGCGGTGACATACAGCAGGGCTGACGAATACAGCGACGTGCTGACAAACACCTACTTTGTGGGGGTAAGCAACAAAGACCACAACGGCCTGCCGATACTCTCGGTGACTACCGACCCCGCATCGCTCTATGACTACGAAACGGGCATTTACAGGCTCGGCAAGGTGTATGACAAGGTGGGCAAAAAAAGCTCTGACCGCAACAACCCCACAGCCAACTACAATCAAAAGGGCAAGGACTGGGAGCGTGCCTGCCATATTGATTTCTTTGAGTCAGACGGCACACTTGCCCTCTCGCAGGACTGCGGCATGAGAACGCAGGGCGCTTATTCGAGAGCCGACTATCAGAAGTCGCTTCGCTTCTATGCAAGAGAAGACTACGGCGAGAAGAACTTCAAGTATACATTCTTTGAAAACGCATATCAGGAGAACGGCTCGGGCAAACAGCTCAAAAAGTTCAAAAAGCTCGTTATGCGAAACGGCGGCAACGACACCACCTACACCAAATTCAAGGACAGCTATATCCAGTCGCTGGTATCCGACAGAGCCTTTGACACCCAGGAGGGCAGACCCTGCGTAATGTTCATCGACGGCGAATACTGGGGTCTTTACACCTTGCAGGAGGACTATGACGACCACTATTTCGAGGAAAACTACGACGTAAACTCCGACGAGGTGGTAGTTTACAAAAAGGGCGAGATAGATGAGGGCAACGACGAGGATATTGAGCTTTTCAAGACTATGCGCACCTTTGCCGAAAAGAACGACCTTTCAAAGAAAGAGAACTATCAGAAGATGTGCCAGATGCTCGATGTAAGAAGCTTTGCCGAGTATATGGCAACCGAGATATACATCCTAAACGAAGACTGGCCAGGCAACAACTACGCCTGCTGGCGCACAAGAACAACAGACGAAACTAACCCCTACGCCGACGGCAGGTGGAGAATGCTCTTCTACGATACCGAAATGGGCGTTGACCACTACGGCAACAGCGGCACGCACTTTAACAGCGACAACTTAAAAAATATCCTCAAAAACAACAAGGACGATATGCCCGTGCTGTTAAATGCACTTCTTAAGAATGATGAGTTCAAGGCACTTTTCGTCACATCGTTTATGGATATAACGAATATTAACTTTTACTATAAGACCACACAGCAAAAGCTCAAGCCCTTTAAGGACGCATATTACCCCGAGCTTAAGAATTACTTCGAGCGCTTCCCCTCTTGGGCTAACACTGGCAACGCCACCGACCCCTGCCTTTCGAGAATGAATACATTTCTCAAAAACCGCCCCGAGTATGTGGTAAAGATGCTTAAGAATAACTTAGGGCTAAGCGATGCAGTTTCTGTCAAGATAAACGCAGTATCGCCCGAGGGCGGCGAGATAAGCATAAACGGCACAGCCATAGACCTAAGTAGTGGCTTTGAGGGCAAATACTTTAACGAATATAAGCTCACCCTTACAGCCAAGGCTAAAGAGGGCTACACATTCAAGGGCTGGGCAGGAACGTATGAAAGCACAAGTGCCACAATAACCGTCAGCCCCAAGCAGGCGGCAGGCTTGCAGGCGATATTTGTAAAATCGGGCGACAAGCTGTGCAAGGTAACAGCCACAGACGGCGTTAAGACGATAGTTACCTACGCTCTTTCGGGCGGCGAGATGTTCATACCCTCAGAGTGCTTCACAAAGACTGGCTTCCTGCCCAAGATACCCACAGGCAAGGTAACGCAGGACAAGAACGTAAACATAACCTACGAGCCGATAACCTACCGTGTCAACTTCCTGCCCGCAGGCGGCGCAGGCAAGGTCGTTTCGCAGGTGTTCACCTACGACAAGGCGCAGAATCTCAGCGCAGGCACATTCACCAAGAAAGGCTATAAGTTCGCAGGCTGGAGCACCAAGTCGGGCGACACCAAGGTGGTATACAAAGACAAGCAGTCGGTCAAGAATTTGCTCGACAAGCAGGACGGCGTGTTCTACCTCTACGCTGTATGGCAAAAGGACGTAACCGACACCGACATAGCGCTCTCGGCGCAGAGCTTCTACTACACAGGCAAGGCTATAAGCCCCGCTGTTACAGTTAAAGACGGCTCGACCACCCTCACCAAGGGTAAGGATTACACCGTTACTTACAAAAACAACACCAAAATAGGCAAGGCGACTGTCACTATCAAGGGCATGGGCAAATACACAGGCACAAAGAGCCTGACTTTCAAGATAGTGCCCAAAAAGACAGCTATCAAGAGCAAGTCAAGCCCCAAGAAAGGCCAGCTTAAAGTTACCTACTCAAAGGTATCGGGCGTTTCGGGCTATCAGATAGCCTATGCCACCAACAGCGGCTTTACCAAGGGCAAGGGTTCAAAATCAAGCACCAAGCTTACAAAGACCATATCGGGTCTTAAGAGCGGCAAGACCTACTATGTAAAGATACGCACCTACAAGACAGTAAACGGCGTAAAATACTACTCGCCCTACACAAAGGCGGTCAAGGTCAAGGTGAAATAACAACATAAAACAAACAAGGCTGTGAGCATTTTCACAGCCTTGTTTTATTCTATCTTCACCGAAAGCGTTGCTTCCTGGCGGTAGTTGAAATCCATAAAGCTCATGCCGCCTATCTTTGTCTCGGTGTTTTCAAACGCCCCCGATGCGCCACGGTAGACCTTTTCCTCCTGCTCCTCCTCCGTATCGGAGAAAAGCCGCTTGTAGGTGAATGTCACACAGTCCTCGGTGACTTCGGTTATCCTGATCTTTCGGGTGAATATGTCGTCGCAGTCCCACGGGTCATATTCGAGTATCTGCATATCGCCATAGGAAAACTCCCCTACCTTTGCCGCAAAACGGCACACAACGTGGTGGAAGTATCCGTATTTTTTGCAGTCATCAACTATTGTGAGCACGGGTACTCCCTCGGCCTCCTCGAAAGCGAGCCTGCCCTCGATGTAGCGCTGGGCTATCACGCTGCCGTTCTTGCAGACGTAGTGCCCCTCGCCGTCTTTCCTGCCGCTTTTGAAATACCCCTTGTACTTGTCGCCGCAGGGATAGGTGAACGTGCCCCTGCCATTTATCTCGCCGTGCTTCCACTCGCCCTCGTAGCTGCTGCCGTCATGGTAGCTGACCTCGCCGTAGCCCTCGGGTATGTCGTTGCGAAAGCTGCCTATGTACTTGTCGCCCTCGGCAGTTTCAAAAGTGCCCGCACCGAAGCGTATGCCGTTTCTGAAATCGCCCTCATAGACCGAGCCGTTGTTATACTGCATAACGCCCTTGCCGTGGGCAAGGAAATGCCCGTTGACCTCGCCCTTGTAGAAGTCACCGTTTTTATAACGTATAGTTCGCTGTTGTGCCATAAGCTGTCACTCCGTTTTCATAGGCGGACAGTTTTCCCGCCTTATCCTACTGTTTGCCGAAGCCGAGATGCTTTACTGTATCTATCTTTTCAGAGAATTCCTTTTCCGAGCTTGCCGCAACAAAGTCCTCAGCCGTGAGCAGTATGTCGGTCTTGCCCGCAAGCGAGCAGCGCAGAGCGCCCTTAGACCATGTTCTCTCGTAAAGGTTTCTTGAAAATCTTGCGTTTGCAAATTCCTTTGACCCCACATAGCCGTCAGTCAGCGAGAGGAAATAATCCTTTGCTTTCTCTTCAAGCGCCGGCTCGTAGTCAAAGTGCTTTTTCACCATCTGCATGAATATCTCAAAAAGCTGCTGCTTGGTGTAGCTCTTGAATTCCAGCAGATAAGGCATTCTGCTGCGAAGACCCGGGTTTACTTTCATCAGGCTCTCCATTTCCTCGGAATAGCCCGCCATAACCACCAGCATATCGTCACGGTGGTTTTCCATTTCGGCAACAAGGGTAGCAAGCGCTTCCTTGCCAAAGTTTGCGCCGTTGTATTTGCCCTCGTCAAGCGCATATGCTTCATCTATGAACAGCACCGAGCCGTATGCGTCACGGCAGATAGCTGCGGTCTTAACCGCTGTCTGCCCCTCATACTCGGCAACTAAGTCCCTTGCACCGTATTCAAAGAAGCCGCCTTTTCTGAGCACACCCTCTTCACGCAGAATCTGCCCTATTATGCGGGCAACGGTGGTCTTGCCAGTACCCGGGGCGCCCGTAAAGCGCATATGTATGCAGGGGCGGTCAAGCTTTTCGTTTTTGATAGATACCTTGACCTGTGCTACTATCTCCTTGACACGCTGGGTTATTTCCTCCATACCTATAAGCTCTGCCATAGCATCAAAGCCCGTGGCCTTGCTCTTTTGCTTAGGCAGCAAGCCCTCAAGGTCGGCATCTTTTATCACAGTTGTGTCGGTCTCCTCGCCTTTATACAGCTTGCCTGCTATGTCGGCAGATTTTTTGAGTATCATCTCCTGCGCTATCTTTGTCGCAGTCTTGAAGCCGTAAAAACGCCCGTCCATTTTCTCACGGTATATCTTTTCTTTTACAATGTCAAACACCGACGTGTCAGGCGAAAAGCCACGGTCGCTGGTGATGTTCCATACAGTTTCCATAAGCACCGAATCATGAAGCGGCGGAATCTGCACCACTCGCAGAAGCATCATATCAGAAAGTATGCCCGCTGTCTCGTCAAGCACTTTCTTTTCAAGGAACGGTATGCGGAATGCGAAAATGTAGCTGTCCTGATAAGGCTCTAAGCGCCTTAAAAACGTCCTCAGCTCGTCCTGCCTTTTCTTGTCAAGAAAGTATGATATGTCAAGGCCTATTATGTTGTACTGGTTCGTCTCGCTGTCGCCACGAAGCGTGTCTATCACATCATCAGCCGAAGCGCAGCCGTCCTTGTCCTCCTCGCCGAGCTTCATTTCTATGTAGTAGGCACGGCTCTCATACTGCTCTTCGGGGTAGACTTTCATCTTGTGCAGATAGTCACCAAGGGATATAAAAAGTGTCGAAAACCCGCAGCCGCCGTCAGCAGCTATAAGGTAGTTGCGCTTTCTTATAACGTCAAGAGCATTGTGCTCTGCAAGCAGCGGTATGGTGTCATTAAGCTCTGTCACAAGGCTTATATACTCGTCAGCGCCGTAAGTGTTGTTGTATATCGTTTTGATAATGCCGTTTATCTCGTCAGCATCTTCTGCTATCTCGCTTATGAATATCTGCTTTATGCCGCCCTCGTCACCGAACGCCTCACTCCAGCCCTCCCGCAGCAGCTTCTCGCACTCGGCCTTGTTCTCGGCTTCAAGGGTAAATGTCGCAAAGGTAAAGCGATACATTATCCTCTCAATGCTGTGCCCGCTGAGTGCGCTTGCGTCAACAAGCTTCTTGCTGAAATTCCCCAGCCCGTCAAGCCTCTCTGCCGCAAATTCATATGTTACCGATATTCTCGCTATATAGTTTGCCATATCCATTCTCCCTTATACTACCAGCCTGTTCTTGCCGCTGTTTTTGCCCTCGTAGAGCTTGCCATCGACCTGCCGTGTCCACTCGTCTATAGAAATGCCGCTCTGCCGTGGTGATATACCTATAGTTATCGTGACGTTTATGGCTTTACCCTCAAACACCACAGGCTCGCTCTCTATGCTCACACGCATCTGCTCATACATAGTTATAGCTTCATCATGCTCGCTGTGTGAGAGTATCATAAATTCCTCGCCGCCCCAGCGTGCTATGTCACAGCCCTCGCAGGCGGCTTTCATTCTCTCGCTGACAGTTCTCAGCACCTCGTCACCTGCATTGTGACCGTAGGTGTCGTTTATCTGCTTAAAGCCGTCTATATCCGCCATAGCCAGCGTGCCCTGCTCATCGCCCTCAAAAAAGCCCGTGAGCTTTTCAAGCATAAAGTGCCTGTTGTAAAGCCCCGTGAGACTGTCAGTGTGTGCCATTTCCTTCAGCTTTTCCTCGCTGCCTATGATAGAGCGGATAAGGAAATTTGTGTATATAACAAGATAGCTGAACACCAGCAGAGAGTTGAACATCCAGAAAAACGATGCATACCTGCCGCCCGTGTCATAAACAGGCCCGTTTGCCGAAAGGTAGCCCATAAACATAAGATAAAACAGCGTTATGCCTATGCTGACATAAAGCGGCCTTACCCTCGGCGTGCCAAGCTTGTAGGATATATACTCTGAGGTGTATGCTACCAGTATCATCGAAAAGCAGTATAGGTGAAAGCCGTATTCGCTGCCAAGACATATGGTCGTTACCCCCATATAAAAGGTCAGCCATATGTATGCACTCCACAGATAACTGCTAAGCTTACGCTTATATATCACAGGATACATAACTATCCAGAACGCCAGCGCCTCAATGCTGAAATACACAAGGAAATCGACGCCCAGCATCTTGAAAAATGCCCCAAGAGCTATAACGATAACGACCATTGCATTATTGACCATATAGCAGATCTTCTGCACCGATCTTTCGCTCAAGCCCGTCACTTCCTCTCAAAAAAGATACTATTTATAATATTATAGCACGTTTTTAGTCTTTTTGCAACAAAAACCATTTTACGCATATGGCAAAATCACAGGCTCGTTTTTGTGAAATGTGTCTAAATTTTATCTTGCGATAAGTCTTTTCGTGGATATAAACACAAAATCCCGCTTGACGAGCGGGATCAATCATGCTATAATATTATCATCACTAACCGTGGGAGGGCGTATAATGAACGGCACATCTTCACTTTTCAAAGCTTACGACAAGCACTTCAAAATAGGCGCCGCAGTCAGTTGCGTGACGGCGGGCATCTTTAAGGATATACTGGGGCAGCACTTTAACAGTATCACCCCCGAGAACGAGCTGAAATACTCATCCACCGAGCCGGAAGAGGGGCAATTTACCTTTGATGAGGCGGATAAGATATTTGACGTTGCCCGCAGCCTTGGCATAAAGGTGCGTGCTCACGCCCCCGTTTGGCATACGCAGACCCCCGACTGGATGTATGTTGACGGCAAAAAGCCTGCCGCCCCCGAGCTTATATATGAGCGTATAGAGGCGCACACCAAAGTTCTCTGTGAGCGCTATAACAATGACGTTTATGCGTGGGACGTGGTGAACGAGGCCGCCTGCGACGACCCGAACGACCTTAGCGACACCTACCGTGACAGCGAGTATTTCAAGCTCTGCGGCGAAAAGTTCATCGAGAAAGCTTTCAAGGCTATGGACAAGTATTCGCCGAACAATCAGCTTTTCTATAACGACTACAGCGAGTGCATACCCGCAAAGCGTGAGCGCATAGTCAGGCTCATACGCACCTTGCAGGAGCGTGGCTGCCGCATTGACGGCTTTGGTATGCAGCAGCACCATTTCGCCGCCCCCGACTATGACGAAATAAAGCGCTCTATCGAAACCTATGCTTCATTAGGGCTGAGGCTGCACATAACCGAGCTTGACGTATCACTTATGGCTACTCTCAACGAGGGCGAGCGGCGCTTAAAGCCCGGCGACCCGGGCTTTGCCGAATACATAAAAGAAGCCCTCCGCCCCACCCCCGAGCGCCTTGCGATGATAGAGGATATTTATCTTAAGCTCTTTGAGATATACCGCTCATACAGCGATGTTATCGACTGCGTTACCACCTGGGGCGTTGCAGACGATTTCACATGGCTCGATGACTTTGGTGTGGATAAGGATATGCCCAAGGTCAAGCAGCACCCGCTGCTGTTCGATACCGAGCATAAGGCCAAGGGCTGCGTTGATACGCTGATAGAAAGAGCATAAAACAAAAAGCTGCTTCGTAATGAGGCAGCTTTTTTATATGGCGATCACACCGAGACTCGAACTCTTCAAACCGCACATCACACGGCTCACAGTTTAGCAAACTGTTGTCTTACCAATTAGGCTATGTGATCGTGGGTCGAACGGAGGGAGTCGAACCCTCATTTTCAGTGCCACAAACTGACGTCCTGCCGTTAGACGAATCCGCCGTTGGTATCCGTGAAGGGATTTGAACCCTTAAGGCAACAATGTCGGGGCATTGTGCGGCAGATACGTCGTCCGGGTTTTCGTCAGAGTGCCCATATTCGCCGCAGTTTTACTGGCGTAAGACAAGGTGAATTTGGGTGCTATGACGGAAATCCGGCAAGTATATGGCGTACAAAGCCGTAAGGCGGTGCCCCGACATTGTTGCCTTGAGGGACCGGTTCTTAGCCGGGTGCGTCTGCCATTGCGCCACACGGATATTATGGCAACCGCAGCGAGGGTTGAACTCGCATTACAGGGATGAGAGCCCTGCGTCCTGCCGTTAGACGATGCGGCCTTGCTGACTGCCCACAAGGGGCAGTCATATTGTTCTTGTCACTATTATCTGATCAATGGTCACGCCGAACATATCGGCAATAATGACCATATTATCCATCGTGGGCACGGCGTCGCCACGCATCCACTTAAAGATAGCCTGCGGGGTGTTGAAGCCGCAGCGCTTCTGTACGTCTGCGATCTTTAAGCCCCTCTGTCTTATCATAGTTTTGATATTCATTCCCGTTGCACGGGTGTCTATTACAGGCATTTTTGATCTCTCCTTTCTTAGGCATAAAAATACACCGCCTGCTGTGTGCAGACGGTGTTTATCATTCTTAGCTTTGGGGTAATACACTAATTTCGGGTATCCCAAAAATGATCTTCCGTTTTTTCTGCACGCAGCACAAATAGAGTCTCGGCATTTTCAAAGCTGAGGCTTGTAAGCACTTCACTATGCAGTTCAAAAACATTGATCCTTTTCATTTTGGGTTACTCCTTTCCTTTATGTTGATTTGATTATAGCATACTTTTTTTATTTCGTCAAGTAAACCGTGAGTATATTTTCGGGGCTTCCTACCCTTGCTATGTTTTGCAAAACGTGCTATAATATACCAAAGAGATAACTCTGCTGAAAAAGAGGTGTAAAAAATGACAGTATATATAGACGCCGATGCCTGCCCCGTTACACGCATCGCAGAACGAGTGGCAAAGGAATACTCTATCCCCGTGGTGCTTCTGTGCGATACCAACCATGTGCTTACATCTGATTACAGCACCGTCAAGGTCATAGGTGCGGGGGCTGATGCGGTGGATATAGCGCTTATAAACCTCTGCAAGCGTGGAGATATCGTCATCACGCAGGATTACGGCGTGGCGGCTATGGCGCTCGGCAAGGGGGCTAAGGCTATACACCAGAGCGGCAAAATATACACAGACGACAACATCAGCGGCCTGCTCGAAAGCCGCCATATCGCTAAAGTTCAGCGCCGCAAAGCCAAGAACCACCTAAAAGGCCCTGCCAAGCGCACCACCGAGGACGACATGAACTTTGAAAACAGTTTTCGTCAAATGATTTGTAAAATGCTGAAAACTCTTGAATAAATGGAGAAATGTGATATAATGGTAAAAATACACAGATAAAGGAGTGGGAAACGTATGGCAGGTGCCGTCAAAAGGCATTCTTCTATTTCAATACGCCTTCCGCTTTTGCTTATATCGAGCTTTCTTATCATAATAGCATTTGTTGTAGCGCTTGTTTATATGAGGTTTGAAAAGCGCACAATACAGGAATACACCATAAAGGTCGATGAGCTAAACAACGCCTCTGACGAAGACAAGGCAAACCTTGCAATAGTTATGACCGACTTTAACGACCTTAAGCGCATAAACGACGAGAACGGCACTATGAACACAAAAGCGCAGATAACTCTTATGCCGCTTGAAGAAAGCGACAGGGAGCAGTTTATAAACACGAAGACATCTGCACAGCAGGATCACACGATCAAGACCACGACCACATTTCAAAAGTAATCATTCATAAAAGAAAGGTGTTCCGACACAGATTATGTGTCAGAACACCTTTTTTGTGCAGCAGTACTATACTCAACAGCCCTCATATGTCAGCGTAAAGATATCTCCACGTATGATATAGAGATCATTCTCATCATGTGCAGGGTGTGCAATATAATCACCGATAGTTCCGTACATATAATTCACCTGATCCCAGAGAGAATAGAGTTTTGTGAAATTATTCAGCTTCACAGCAAGAATCTCGCTGCTTCCTGATGCCCTGCACCCACGCAGATAGTCAACAAGCTGTTTCCCTGTTCGTTTCTGACCGACCCTTGCTGTAGGGGGATAGTAATAAGCAGACACATCGGGTGCGCCCTCACACGGGGCATATTTTTTCTCGAATTTCTCAAGCCTGATGGGATAGACCTCTCCTATCAGGCCGACCATAAGATAGATGTCAGGATCAGGCGATACGGTGATATCGCCCTCCAGCATTCGGATATGTATGTCTTCTCCGTCAGGTGAGAGTTCTGCTGTCGGTACAAACCCAAGAATAATATCCTTTTTACGAAAGCGCTCTGCGCCGGAAAAATCGGGATGATCCTTGCCTGCAAAAATGACATCGGGCTTTGTAAAGAAATCGTGTATGCGCTCTGCAATAAAATCCATGATATCCTTCGGCAGCGAGCTTTGATAGTCAATACAGCCGCCTGCTTTGTTATCATGTCCGCCGCCTCCGCCGTATCCGTGGGTTATGAATGCGGCAAGATCGGGCGCCTTGACAGAATTCGTGCAGGTGCGCACAGAGATCTTGTATCCGTTATGATACGGGCAGCAGACAACGCAGTCTGAAACCATATCGACCTGTATCAGCGTGTCGGAGATGATGCCGAGAAGATTCGGGTCGCAACTGTCTGCAATGGTATAAGCGCTCTGCTGCTTCGGAAGAGAGGGGTCATCTGATATTGCAGAACCATCGGGGTGCGGGGAGTATTTGCAAGCGCTGAGCGCCTTGCCGATAATGCTTAACTCCTCCTCTGTCAGATTGGTATTCACAAGCAGACGGATAAGCGCCTGGTTATAGTTTGCAGTATCACGCAGCTCACGGTCTATCGGCGTGCTGATCTCCGAAAGCCCGACCGTGTCCATATACAATCCGTAATAGAGTGCCGTTGCAACGTCCTGATCCTCGTTGATGTCGTAGCTTGTCTCTTTAAACAGCTCGTAGATAACAGCCGCACAGCTTCCGTAATTCTCCTTGATGACCGAATGCTTGGGAACAGGCTTCCCCTTCGGTAGTCTGTGGTGGTCGATGACAATTACGTTTTCCGCCGCAAAACTGCCGACATTACCTTCTCCGTGAAAGCAGTCAACTGTGATAAGAAGCTCAGGCTTATCGCCGTTTTCGTTAAGATCATTCACATGGCTGACCTGAATGCCGAGTTTGTTTATCATTATCAGCATATTGGGCTTGCTGATCTCACGTTCCCCGGCATAGACAAAGCGTGGCTTTTTCCCGTTTTTTTCGAGATAGCGGCAAAGAGCAAATCCGGAAGCGATCGCATCGGCATCGGGATTGTGATGCGCTTGAATGACAATATCATCATAGCTAAGCAGAGCTTTAAGCAGCGGTTCCATTTTCATAAGATTCTATACTCCTTTTTTAATATAGTCATTTTGTCGATCACGGTTTATCTCATTCTTTGCCCAATGCCGAAAGATATGTCTTCGCATCTTCCAGCAGCTCCTGTGTCGTGTATAGCGGGAACAGACCGATCTTATTACTGTTGAAGTCTCTGATATATACCATATCGCCCTCAGTCGGCGCAGCAGCAAAGCTGTCGATACGATAGCGAACAGCAAAAACTGATGTATCCAGTACCCATGCCTGAGATCTCTCCCATACGGCAAAGACCCGGCTCTTGTCAGGTGAGATCTTGGTCTCAAATAAAGATGCAGATGAACTGTCGCACGTAAAGATATTATTATCCATGTTTCTCGGGAAATCAAGACGGCAGCTTCTTCCCGTAAAGCCGTCGTTATTCATCTCATAAAGATTAGAGTCACGGCAAAGAACAGCAAAGGTATCCTCGCTGAGTGCTGCAACAGAAACAGGTTCCTGGCTTGTTCCCACAAGGGAAACGGTGCTTTTGAGACTGCCGGTATCCGCATCAAAAAATGAAACGGTGCGGTCGTTGAAGAATACGCCGACAGTAGAGCTGTTCTGCCAGAATATCCGCTGGATCTTGCGCTTTACGGCATCTGATGTATCATAATCAAGCGTTATATCCTTATCCGATGAGAAGTCGTGAACGATCAGCGCTGTTCCCCCGTTCTCGTCATTGAATTTTGCATAGATTGCTCCCTTGCTTCCCGAAAAGGCATACATACTGTTAAGCAATTCCTTGTCTGCACGGGATGAGTCTTCCTTTTTAGTGCCCCACGTCTTTGCGTTTCCGTCAGAGGAGACGAACACAATATTCATTTCGGTTTTATCCAAATAGAATGCGCCGCCGCCCGAAGGGATAAGCCCCACAGTAAAGGACATAGACTCAGATGCGCCCTTTACTTCTTCGGCCTTTGCATTATCGGGATCTATGCACATGGTTTTATCCGTATAGCTATCAGGGTCGGTTGCATTTACTATAAGCTGATCGCTGTCAGTAAACACAGCGCTGTTTATCTTGTGATTTTCAAGTGAAGTTATCTCTTTGCATTCTCCCGATGTCGAGTCATACAGGAACAGGTGATATGTAACTTCTGCATCGGCATTGTAGGTGCCGTTCGGATAATAGGTTGATACAACAGCAGCTTTTGTGCCGTCATTTGTTACTGCGATGACATCACGGTCATACATGAATTCGCCTGTGTTTATCTCCGTGAACCTTTCATTCTGCTGCGGATACTGGATATAGGCGGTGTTGGAGAAATCCTCAGCCGTTACGTATTTGCCACGGCTGTAGCTGCAAAGTGAAAAATTCGTATTGAATGTCTGCAATCTGTATGCGCAGTTGTCTGCATCGTTTCCTGTGATATAGTTATTGACAATGAGCAGATATTCCTCGCCGTTTTTCAGCGTAAACATCACGGTGCCTTTTGTGCTGAATGATATATCTGTTATCTCTCCGTCAATGGGAAGATTCTTTATCAGCCTGCCCGTTTCATAATCCACAAATGAGATGGTGCAGTTAGTCGTCACAACAAGAATATCATGCTTAGTTTCGATCTGATCGGCGGGCATGAGGAATGTCTGCCCGTTGTTGCAGTAGTTGATTGGAAGATTAACACTCCATTTCTTCTCGGTTATATCCTTATCAAAGCGTGTAAGATCAGTGGTCGTATCGAAAGCAAAATTACACGCAGCGAGCAGCGGGTCGTTGCCGCTAAAGTTAAGATAGCAATCGTTCGTCGCTGACGGAGCGGAATAATCCACCTCGGCTTCACTAACGGCCTTCATAGCGTGTTTATTTATCGAATAAGCTTTCAGGGTATTGTCTTTTTCATAATAAATATAGATCACGCCGTCATGTATCGCTTTTATTTCAAAATCGTGTGACAGACCCGGTGAGTTGCTATCGAATTTCATTTTCACGGTATCTTCTATCTTGCCTGTCTCGCAGTTGATCATCTCAAGATAGTAATCATTGCCCATGACTGCCGATCCGTCGAGCAATTCTTTTTTATTCAGATAGACACGCAGAATATGGTCTTCATACACCTTGATGTCATAGTAAGAATATGCATTCTCCGATTTCGGAACGCTCCATTTCACCTCGCCCGTTGCACCGTCGATACGCCATAAGTCCCTGTCAGAATTATAAATGTATACATCCCCGCCTGTGCCGGGTTCTTCGTCGCTGACAGAGTGTACGAAGCATTTATAGATACGATTGTAAACAGGGCTGCTTTCATATCTGATATTGCCGGGAGAACTGGTATTTGTAAATACCGTGCCTGTCTTGTCAGTGTCTATATCGAAATAGGCCGTCAGTTTGTCTGAGCTTCCTTCTGCCGATGCAAATTCATCCTCATCGGCAGATATTTTCCTTATCAGCTCGCCTGTCTCGGCATTCCAGAAGTAGACGCCCGTAGCATCTGTTGAAACGATAGACTTGCCGCCGCCCATGAAAGAAAGCTGTTCCACAGCACATTCGTGTTTTAAAAACATACGAGGCGCAAGGTACGTATGATCAAACATACCGAGCTCACGGGAAAGTGCATATTCAGCTTCGGGAAGAACAGGCTTATCTTCGTCAATTGCGGGCAAAGCAGCAACAGCCTTTTCAATTGCAGGGATCAGATCGTTCTCTAAGAAGAGGTTTTCGGATTCTACGGCAAGATGTCTCGAATTCTCGACGAGAAGCTCACCGTTCTTGTTCTCGATCTCGGCATTCTGCACCTTGATCTGATCGTTCTGCTTCTGGATCTGCTTGTTCTTGCCGCTAATAGTCACAGCAGACGCAACGCTGATAATAGAAATAACAGAGAGAATACCCGACACTCCGGCGAATATCATACGCTTTCTTGCAGCTTCCTGCCGTTTTTCACGCTGATAAAGATCATTATAATCACATCCAAGCAAAGGTGCGGCAATACGAAGAGACTCATTTTTCAGCTTTTTCATTGATTCTTTTAGACTATCCGCAACAATATTAGCCGCAAGAGGCTCAACCTCTTCTCTGACAGTGATCTCCTCGCCTTTTTCGTTCGTGGTGGTCACTTCGGTATAGGTGAGCACATCAGGAAATGAATTCTGCGGATCACCGTTTACCAGCAGCGTGATGATGTTCGTATTTTTGTTATCGTGAAGCTCACGGAAACGTGTGATCTCCTGCATACACCACTTAGACTCGGTATACTGCGGTGAACAGATCACGATAAGATACTCCGACGATTCAATTGCATTTTTAATGATCTCGCTGAGATCACTGCTGGACTGCAATTCAGACACATCACGAAAAATACGCCATTTCTCCTTTTTTATACCCAGAGACTTTGGCGGCTTGTAAGTTTCAAGAATCTTTTGCAGCCTTTCGGCAGCGTGCATATCCGGCTCAATATGGCGATAGCTGATAAAAGCTTTGTACTTATAATCCATTTTTACTCCTTAAAGACACTCCTGTTTTATTCCTGATTACAGTCAGCTTAATGACATTACGCATGGCAGCAGCTCTGTTCCTGTTCAGGTTTCATGCCGATTTCTTCGGTTTTGTCCTGATTTCATTATATCACATATGTTTCCTAAAATCAAGCATATTGTGAATTATCTTCTGTCTGCTGTCAAAAGCAGATGTTTTCTCGCATCTTGATTTTTCAAGCAAGGCGCACTCGGTGGAGGTGATTTCGAGTGCGTTGGCGAGTTATTATTTCTATCTGTTAAGTTGACTTTTTCCATTAACTCATGGTATAATAATGAAAAAAGCAGGTGATTGTATGAGCAAAAGCAAATAACTTTCCGGCTTATTTTTGGCACACCAATATGTTCTATTCCTTAATTCTCCGTCCGAATAGCAATTTACAGCTCATAGAGATTATAATCAAAACCACCACTAAAGTGGTGGTTTGCTCTGCCCCTAAAAGGGGCTATTACTGGCTTGACCCCTCAAGGGGTACCGAAAGTTTAGCACCGCATTACATTCACGGGCAGCCGCTAAAGCGGCTGTTCTTTTTTTGCCTACTTGGTCTTACTACCCGTAAACGGGTCCATGAATTCTTTCAAACTCATCTGATCCTGCATATAATCTTCTTCGGTCTGATTCTTTATGTACTCTAGTATGACTTTTTCGTTACGCCCTACTGTGTCAACATAGTACCCTCTGCACCAAAAATGTCGGCTGCCGTACTTGTATTTCAGATTTGCGTGTCTATCAAATATCATAAGTGTGCTTTTTCCCTTGATATATCCCATAAATTGTGCTATACTTAGATAAGGTGGCACACTCACCAACATATGGATATGATCGGGCATTGCATTTGCCTCCAGTATCTCCACGCCTTTCTGCTCACACAGCTTTCTCAGTATCTGTCCTATATCTTCTCTTAGTTTTCCATAGATCACTTTTCTTCTATACTTTGGTGCAAATACTATGTGATATTGACAGCGATATGTGGAATGCGCTGTGTGTCTTATTTCATTTTTCATGTTTATAACCTCCTTGTATTTTACTTTAGTAATGCGGTCGCCAAACCTTTACTATTGTACCATACTTGGAGGTTATTTTAAAGCGTTTGCTAAAGCTTTTTAATACCACCAGTAGAACTGGGGGTTGTTTTACGCTAAAGCGCCAAAGCAAAAAGTCCGCAAACCTCAGGTTTACGGACTTATCTTTGGCAGGGGCAGAAGGGATCGAAGAGCCGATGATGCCTTTTATGCCTTCGCCTATCTTTTGTAAAACTGCGTAGAGACACCATTTTGCAAAAAGATGTATTAAGCACATTTGCTTAACTTGCGGCAGTTTTTCATACCAATAAAGGACAAGTAAAGGACAAAACTCACGGCATACTCTTGTACAAAAGACTGCCCGTTATTCCATATCATCTTGCTTTTCTAAAAGCATTAAAAATCATAAAATGGTCTTTCTTCTGATCATAGAAATACCGAAGCCGGCTTTTGTCAGCTTCTGTATTATCTTTTAAAAAGAATATATATCACATTTAAAAATCTATCCGTCAGCACTAACTAATACTCATCAATTCACGGAAACCACTCCTTCCGTGGCAGAGTATCCGTATAGTAAGGCAGTATCTTAGCAAAAAAGTCTTTCAGCGGCAGCGTGTGCCCCGAATGTCCTCCTCCGGAAATACGGCGAAAGCGTGCGTTGCCGAGTAGTTCTTCCGTAAACCTGTGGTCACCGAGCAGCTCATCGTTATCTCCAACGATACAGCTCACATTGCTGATGTCGATTTTTGAGAGCGAGCCGAACAGCCCGATCAGAGCCTTTGTATCCTTGCGTGGGCGAACATCACCGTCGAATGTCAGAAATGACATCAGAAAGGGATTGATAAGTATCACGGGACAATTATGCTGAGCACTCAGCACCGCCGCATAAAATCCACCGAGGCTCGTCCCGACAACAATGTCAGGGCGCTTGTCAGTAAGAATGTATTTCAAACCGCCGAGAATGTTCTCGGGCGATACGCTGTCATAGTCCAGCTCGGGTGCTATGATCTCGCACCCGAAAGGATCAAGCGCCTTGTATGCACTGTTCTTCGGGCTTCCGTGATAGCCGTGAATGTTCAGTATCTTCATACGTTGTCCTCCGTTTTGTCAAGATAGTCTCTTATTTGCTTCTTGCTGACGTTTTGTATTTTGTAATTCATCATACGCTCGGCTTTGTCGAAAACCTGTTTTATACGCATTACGTTGGAATTACTTATTGCGGATATCTCCGTGAGGCTCATACCCTCGCAAATATGGAGCAATAGTACGCTGCGGTTGTGTTCGGGAAAAACATCAAGTATCTCACCAAACCGCCCGGCGGAGAGTGGCTGCTCGAGCTTGAAGTAATCATTTAGCATTGCTGCGTATTCATCTGTGATACTGTCAAGTTTTTCCGGAAGAGTAGCAAGTGTGCAGATACATTTCATAGGTACCGCCTTTCTGTCAATTAATGCTCTCTATTATCATTTTATATAAAAGAATAATAAAAATCTTCTCATCCTACCTTGAAGCCTATCCTGCAAGCCGGCTGGTTTTCATTATCTGATATTCCGATATTGAAGTTTGAAAAGTCCTCTGCTTTAAGTGTCAAGAGCTCGTCACCTGTCAGCGCTGAAAGGTCGCATTTTGAAAGCCTTAACGCCTGAGCAAGCTGCGCTTTCTCAACAAGATTTCTTGCATATCGTCCGTTACCGTGATTTGTTGTACCTACGGAGGCTTCAAATATCGGGATAAGTTTCTCATATGTATCATCTGCCATCTTATATCCGTTGTTCCCAGCGATATGCTTTGTTATATCATAAAGCTCCGACGGTGAATAATCCTTGAAATCGACATAGAATGATATGCGAGATCTCAGTCCCGGATTGCGGTCAATAAAATCTTTCATTTCTTTTGGATATCCGGCAAAGATAACAACCATATCCTCTCGCTGATTCTCCATTTCCTGCACGATAGTATTGATAGCCTCATCTCCGAACAAACCATTGCGGTCATCGCAGAGTGAATATGCCTCATCAATAAATAGCACCGAACCCTGCGCTTTCTGAAACAACTGCTTGACCTGTACCGCTGTCCATCCAACATATTTTCCGACAAGATCACTTCTCCCACATTCAATAATATTACCAACAGAGAGGATCTTGTTATCCTTCAATATCTGCGCAAATAGCCTTGCAACTGTGGTTTTTGCTGTGCCAGGATTACCGGTGAATACCATATGCATAGAGCGTTTTGCGTTAGGCATACCTCTGTCTGCAAAAGCCTTCTGCATTTTGGAATATATAACTGCCTGCTCGATGAGTTCCTTTACTTCTCTAAGACCTATCATCTCTGCAAGTTGGCGTGATGCCCTGCCTTCCTGTGTGAGCACAGTTTTACGGTCTAAACTCTTTTTGAATTCGGAGTACTGCGGATAGACCTGTGTTTTCAGTGCATTGGCATACCACTTTCTGTATGCCACACGAAGGTCATCGGAATTGTATCCTGTGTCCTTTGCCACAAAAGATAAAAGCTCCTTATCAGCTTTTACATTGTCCTTACGACAGTAGGCTCGGAGTATTTTCTTTGCGTCATTGTTCATTGCAAGACGCTCATTTATCTCGATAAAGGTCAATTCGGGGAGTGAGTTTTTTATAGTTCCCGAAACACTGTCAAAATGATTGGGCATTAAGAAGATCATAAGTGTATCCTGACAGTATTCCATAATTAGCTTTGTAAGCTGTTCAGTTAGAAAATTATATATGGCTCGATCTTCAGTTTCCCATGAGAAACTGTTTATATCCATAACAACAGTTCCGTATCTTGCTGCTTCAAAATATATATCCAGCGAATTTGCTACCCGTATTGTCATAGGCTTTATGACTGTACAGCGTTTCGATATCAATCTGCTATTTTCATACAACACGGAAACAAGGTCATCGCAAGCCTTGTTTGCATTACTGCATCTTATAATGTAGTGAACAGGATGACCTTTTGCTCCCACACACTTCGCCGGCTGTTTTATACGTTCTATCTCCGGCAGAAGATCATGATCATACAGACCAAAGATAGATTGGTTCTTTATTTCTTTATAAGGTATCAGATCTACAACTCTTTCCGTCAATTTCGGATTGCTACCGAACCTATGCATTCCGAATGGTTCGAGCATATTATCATCAAACACAAAATCCCTGATATAATGGTTTTCCGCATATCTTCTCACAAATTCTACCGTAGTCTCACCAATAGTGTACTTACCAACAAATCCGCAGTTTTTAATAAGCGCAGATACTGCATCATCAACGCTGCTCCCATTATTTATGATCATATTGATAACGATCCAAGCCCCATTGTAATCGCTGATAAAAGCAAAACTACTACCATAATTCTTTTCATTGAATCTGTTAAACCCGGTATTTATTTGATCAATAAACTCTTTGCTGTATTCTGTAAGTCCATTCTCATTAGGTGTGATAGTTTTGGAAATATCAAGTGTGATTCTGTAACATATCATATTATTTTCTCCTTCTTCACCCTCTCATCAAATACCATATCAAATCCCTCCGGATAAATAACACTTGTTTCTCCGCCCGATCTGATAACAAGCTCGCCTGACGCAAACTCTTTGTCGGGAATGCTTTTAAGCAGAGCATTAATAAACACGCTGCAGGTAAAGTATTCGCCCCATAGCTTATTGCTTTTGGCTATCTCAAATACTTCTCCCTCTGATCCGCAAAGCACGAAGCTAACGCTGTGCAGCTCGTTTAAAAGCCTTATGTCCTCCAGAGCAAGCGTGCCGTTTGCTGCAATAGCCGAAAAATAGCCCCATGTTCTTTTGTACAGGTCTTTGAAGCTGTCGAGAGTTAGGGGCTTTTGTGTTATCATATCCGACAGCTCACGCCAGCCGGCTATAAGGCTATTTCTTTGAATATCATTAATCGTCATACTGTATCCTTACCGTATCTTTTGGCTGCCTCACGCAGCGTCTTTGCTATATCATTCCTCAGGCTTTCCGGGAAAAGCACCTCAACGCAGTCGCTGTACTGCAAAGCCCAGTGTAGCATTGCCTTTTCGCTTATGCGCACCCTGACCTCTATCGTGTCTTTGTCTATCTCGATTATGCCTGCCTTGCTGCCGAACCAGTCAACGATGTCATTCATTATGTATCTTGGGCAGCGGAAAACGCACACGCTCACCTCGCCGCCCCACATATTCGGGTGCTCGCTTATGTAGTCGGATAGGTTTATGCCGTTTTTATAGCCTTTAAGCGAGCGCACGCTCTTTGCCTTGCGCTCTTGCAGGCTGATGTTCTTTATCCTGTCAACTCTGAATGAGAGCAGCTTGTCGTGGTCAGCAGAGCTGCAAAGCAGATAATACCGCCCGTTTAGCGACACGAGCTTGTAGGGACTTATGACATACAGCTTGACCTTGCCGTTGTCATCAAGGCGTGGGTGTGGTTTTATATCGGTATCATAATCGTAATAATTGAAGCTCACCTGAACGCCTGCCGATATAGCCTCACAAAGTACCGATATAACATAAAACAGCGACTTGTTTGCAGGGCGCTCGACAACGGCGGAATAGACGGACGAATGCTTTTTGACAAACTCGGGACTGCCGAATGATACAACCTTGTTGATAAGGTCTTTGCACTGCTTTGCGGGAAGATAGTTTGAAAAGAGCAGGCTGTCTATCATCACCTGCAGCTCGCTCTCGTCAAATCTTACCTCGGGGGAATAATACCAGTTTGTGTGGATAAGCTCTGTCGTGCCGTTTTTGCCTGCTCTTTCAAGCTCATCATATTCAAGCGGGAAACCTGCTTCAAGCAGCTTTGACAGGTTATGGCGTATCGTCTTGCGGTCAAGCACCATACCGTATTCCTGCTCGACAAGCTCGGCTATGCGCTGCTGGGTTATCCGCTCAGATGCACTTGTGAACCTTTCAAGCACCAGCAGGATATAGATTATTGCGAGCTTTTTAGGCTGGCTTACGCTCATACAAATTCCCCCTATCGTGATTTTCTCTGCATTTTGTAAAATTCCGACAGCATCTTGTCATGCTCATATTTTGCTCGTATCTCGTCCATTTCTTTTGCTATCCTCGCAGCGGCTGAGAGCGGCTTCTCACCCCTCATACGCTGACGCACCTTTTCCTTTTCACGTTCAAGCTCACGGGCTTTCATACGTTCATTCTGTGTAAGACCATATTTCATAAAATGCACCTCCGTTTAAGTTTACGGGTAATCACTGAGCTCGGGCTCGTCCTCGACCTCGACTATTATATCGGGGTCTGTGCCGGGGCTTATGTTATGCTCATTCATATATGACCTTATATAGTCATCAAAGTTGATGTACATAATACCCTCAAAATCATCATTCTCGTCAACATGAACTATGCCGTCATCAAGAAACAGGAATTCCTGCTCCTCCTCGTCATATTTTTCTTCTTGTATCTCACGCAGGATTATGCCGAGCGAAGGCACACGCACTGAATATTTACAGAACATATAACGGTAATTGTCATTATACCCTTTGAGATCGCATTTATAGCTGCCGATATTGCCACCAAAGAGCTTTTCCATATGATCAAGAGTATCTGTAAGGGTTGAGAGGGTGCAGTAGAAATTCATAGGGAGATCCTTTCGTCTTTTTCATCAAGTCTGCATTTATAAAAACAATTAGAGATTTAATTCTTGTATTGCTTTATCTGCACATTTATACCATTTAGTGAAATCATCTTTTTTAAGTTCTTTACTAAGCTTGTCTAACGCTTTATTAATTCCGTCAATGCTTGAAAAAACACACTTGTCAATGGTTCTGTCAACTAAAGTAATAGTATTTTTATATTCTATTGGTTTATTTGTTTTATCATCTATAAAGAATTCTTTTAGCTTTTCATATTGTGATTTGTTGGGTTCAAGATGAATAACTACATGCAGTCCACTGGCAAATGCAAAACGTTTCTGCATTTCGCAAGTAGCTTCTGGACATTCCGGAAAAACTTCAATATGAAAATCCAGAGTACGCCATTTACTGTCTCTTTTTATTATTTGCCAGTACCCTGCCTTAATATTATCCGATTTAAAATCCGAACTGTTTTTATCAAGTCCTTTTTTTATATATTCATCTATACTATCAACATAATTCTTATAAGCTGATTCTGCATCTTTAATTATAGAAATGCTATTATAATAAGCTTCTATATACTCGGACATTTCAGGAAACTCACACACAAGATCAACCCCCACATATTTAATAAACTCATCTCTGAGCAATTTGGTTATTTTATTATCTTCATCAACATCAAAAGATTCCATATCAAGATGCAATGTGTTATATGTTACTATTTGAAATATTTTGTCCTCGGGACAAGAACCATTGAGTTCGGGTTTAAGATATATACAAATAAGCTTTTTATTCTCCTTATTATATTCATTCAGACTGCTCGCATAATCTTTAGTCTGGTTTGGCTGCTCGGACGACCACAACTTGTTCTCTATTGCAATGATTTGATTTGAGGTTTCGATAAGCAGATCAATTCTCCTACCATTACTAAATACATATTCAGACCGTACATCTACTTTATCGGATCTGTCATAGTTGCTTTCTTCGTTTACACATTTCAAAAAGCAATCTATCATTCCATACCAACCGCCGTTCCTGTTTGGATCAAGAAGAAAAGAAAGCCATTGAGTAATGTAAATCTCCTTATCTTTTATCCCAAATATTTCAGGAAGTGTTATTGTAGTGCTTTTCTTTAATTCAGATAACTTGTTACAAATATTTATAAAATCTGTATGGCTCATCATATTCCTCCTTTAAGTCTTTCCGTTTCCTTACTGTGCTTATATCATAACATATGCTATGGGCAAAAAACTCCTCATCATATCAACTAATGACATTATACCACACATTCGGCTCAATGTCCGAAGATAGGGGAGAATTTCTGCAAAATTCTCCCTTTTACACAAACCGAAAGAGCCTCCTTTGTATAAAAAGCAAAAACAGCAAACCGCCCTAAACGAGCGGCCTGCTGTTATTTTTTTATGTGAGGTTTTCTCCCCATAAGATATGCTATAATATGCTCATAAGCAAGAAAATAATCGAGAACTCCGGAGGTGTCTTATGAACGTTAGTATCTATTCAAGAGAGGCGATCGAGGCGGTGATAGCACAGGGGGATTTTCCCGAAAAAACGGCTGTCATCAGCTTTTATGACCCTGCACTCAAGCACCTTGACAAAAGCTACACTCACATTGATTACAGCGGCGTGTGCGAGAGCGTTTTTTACAGCGAGCTTGATGATCTCGACCTTTACTACCTTGCCGATAAGGGACTGACCTATGAAACGTTTTTCCCTGAGGCTGATGCTATGGCAAGGTTTATCTACGATGCTTTTGATAAGGGCATGGACATCATCTGCCAGTGCGAATACGGACAAAGCAGAAGTGCCGCCTGCGCCGCTGCGATACTTGAACATTTTTATCACACGGGCATATCTGTGTTTGCAAATTATGATTACTACCCCAATCAGGTGGTATATCATAAGGTGTTTGATGCGCTGGAGAAGGTCAGTGGAGAAAGGAAAAGCTAAAACTATCCTGTTATCTTTATGACCTTTGCGGATCTGTTTTTGACATCATCAGGCATATGTCCGACAGTCCAGCCTTCGCCTGTGCTTTCAACATAGAAATACTTTTTGCCGTCGATCTCAAAATACGATCCGGTTATTGAGTCTTCTCCCATAATGCCGATAGCCACATGGTCATCATAATCAAGCAGACAAGTGCCGAAATTAAGCTCTCTGAGTATTCCGACAAGCAGAATGCTCGTGTCTTCGCAGTCACCTCCGAAATCATACAGCGTTTCAAGAGGATATTTGGGGAACTCTTCTTTTCCGGTCGAATCTATGTCATATACATATTTTATAGCCTGCACAAAGCTGATAGCTTCCAATGCCGTCTGGCTCCCATCATATCCGGCACCGTCAGCAAGATTTTTAAGGCTGTCGGCAATTGATTTGAGTATCTCCCGGTTGTTGCTGTCATCTATGTATTTCTGATAGTCTTTTTCGTCGTAATACCTTGCAAGCGAGTGATAATACTCATACATATATTTATCCAGGTGCATGGTAATGGAAAAGATATGCATCTGATCGTGTGATGTCCATTCAATCTTTACATCTTTATATTCGGGCGTATGT
This sequence comes from uncultured Ruminococcus sp., assembly GCA_902787365.1. GTDB lineage: Bacteria > Bacillota > Clostridia > Oscillospirales > Ruminococcaceae > NK3A76. The sequence continues at coordinate 33,705 of CADAGC010000006.1, forward strand.
GTCTGCTTATAATCCGGAATGCGGTCGTCCTTGTAAATCTGTACATCTTCCTGCTCGGGAATCTCGACAGTTTTTCTTTTGGCAGTCTTTTTGGTTGTCGTTTTCTTTTTGCGTGTAGTTACTTGTGGTGCAGTTGTTTGCACAGGCTGTTCCGGCTGAACCGGTTGAGTAGTCTTTGTCTGTTTATTATCAGAAAAGAATTCTGTTTCAGGCAGGTAATCAAGAAAGCTCTCGTCAGATAGAGTAACTTGTGCATACAGCCCTAAGACCAAGACAAGTAAAACAAGCAGCAGGATAGATCTGTTAGACATTGATCATCATTACCTCCGTTCTAAATAATGCTTTTTGCAGAGTATATTCAGCTAAATATCCCTCGTATATCTGCACCCCTTAGTATAATTTGAACACCCGTAAAACGCACCATATCTGCCGTTCTTTCTTATGACTTTTCCGCCGCATAACGGGCATTCAAATCGCTCGTTCTTCATCTCTTTTTCATACCTTTTGTGAAGCTCTGATACAAATTCCGATTCGTGATTCTCGATAGTCAGTAAGAAAGCTTTTTGCTTTGCTCTTGTAAGCGCAACATAGAAAAGCCGCCGCTCCTCTGAATAAGGATAATCGTCATGCCCCTCCAACAACAGTTTTAAAATAGGTGCGTCCTGTATCTTGCTCGGAAAGCCTGATCTGGTATTCTTGTTGTTGAGAATGAATACATAGTCTGCCTGCAACCCTTTTGATTTATGAGCAGATAAAAACTGAATCTTAAGATCGGGACGATTTGAATATCTTACATTTACCATTCCGCATGAATTATCATATCCGTATGTCAGCATACTGTTGTCCTTGAGCATATTTGCATCATAATTGTATCTGCCTATAAGAAATACATTACTGTTCTGTGGCAGATCATTCATACGCTTTAGCATAAATTCAACTGCAAATCTTTCATTGTAGGCATTTATCTCACCCAGAGGAAAGCCATTGCCGACGTTTTTAGCTTTTATTTCCTTTTTTATCTGCATAGGGTTTTGCATAATAAATCCGCCTGAGATTTCTATCAGAGTTTTAGGAAATCTGTATGTTGTCTCGATCTTGCTTTTTTCGGTTGCACCCCAGAATCTTTCAAAGTCTATTATATACCCAATGTCACTTCCTGCAAATCTGTAAATGCTCTGCCAGTCATCACCTACACAAAACAGCTTGTAATAGTTTGAATCTCTGAGAGCCTTTAAAAGATTGAACCTTGACTTTGCAAGATCCTGGTATTCATCAACTATCACATATTTGTAAGGGTTGTTGTATTTGCCCTGTCTTACATACTCTGCCGCAAGGTTTATCATATCGTTGAAATCTATCTGACCATTCTTTTGCAGATAATCATTGTAAGCATTATATATCGGCTCGATAAGATCAAGGATCATCTCGTTGATTTTGCAAAACGGCGAATTGCGGTTCAATTCTCTTACGGTAGCTACTGTATAATTGTTGCTCTTTATAAGGTTGATAACAGTTGCGAACAGCTCGTATATACCGCCAAGAACATTGTTATCTTTGGTCGTTTCCTCCCAAACTTTATCAAGAGGCTTTTCTTCAAGTACGACTCCGCATTCTGTCAGCTTTTTTCTTAATGAATCAAGAAGTATGTCCTCCATTTTCTCATAGGCATACACTTCTATCATCTTTGTGTTGTTCTGTTTGTGAAGCTCACGCTTCCACGCAATAGATTCATTATATGTCTGTGAAGCAGTTTTTCCGAGTGCCGCACTAAAATATGCAGGCACTTCGTTTTTTCTGTTTATACCAAAGTATTCAATGTAAATATCATGATCGGGCAAATAGAAATCAGGATGATACTGTCTGTGCTCTATATCTGCGGTATCGAATTTATATGCCTGTTCATATACATAATTAACTCCGTTGAGTGTAAGGAAATTTGCAATGTCCATCTCACCATAGCTTTTGACTGTTTCACCGTTTATGGTGGTTGGTGGATTTAAACGCAGGTATTCATTGTATTCTCTTTCGTTATTGAATGAGAATTCTGATCTGTAAAGCACTCTGTAAAAGTTTATGTACCTGAGCATCAGCTCCATATATGCTCTGTCATTCAGCAGACGAGCAATGGTTTCTTTTATAAACTTGCTCATTTGCAGATCACAGATGTCGGGCTTTTTCCCTTGCACAGATGCAATTATATTCAGCCCCAATTTGTGAAAAGTCGAAGCATCAATAGACTTGCCGGTCTCATTATTTATCCTAATGTTCATTTCAGATGCAGACGCATTTGTAAATGAAAGCACCAGTATATCTTCGGGCAAGCATATGCCTGATAAAAGCATATACTTTATCCTGCCGACAACAGTTGTGGTCTTGCCTGTTCCGGCACCGGCAATAACAAGGTGATTGTTTGCGTCTTTTATAATGCACATAAGCTGCTGCCTGTCAAGAGGCTTGCCTTCGACGTTACCTATAAGAGCACTCGCAGCAGCTATTTTCTTTTCTAATACTGCCGTGTTATGCTTTGCAACTTTTCCTCGAAAAGTATCGGTTTCATTTTTGAGCTTGGCGTGTTCTGTAACAAGTGTCTCGTAATTCTGAGCTTTCCTTAATATTAAACTGCTTTCCGATACAGTTATAAGCGCCTGTTTCATGTTTTCGTGTATGTATCTTGCACGCTCAGGAATAATCTCTTTATCTTTATCATCAAAGATCTTAGCTGTATTTTCAAGTGTGCTGCGGCACAGGGATATTTTATTATTGCAGTCATCTTCTCTTTGTTTTATCTTGTTACGATGTTTTTCTATGCGTTTTTTTATTAACACATCCGGCAGCCTCCTGTGGATATATAATTATTCTAACGCCTTGATTATTTAGCATCTTTATTCAATTATACAGCACAAATTATAAAAAGGCAATACCTTACTTTTTGTATAGCAATCTTTCTTTTAATCCGATACACCTAATGTGTGTGCTTGACAAACATCTTTTATAATACAATATGGATATAGGCAAATCGTAGGATCTCAAAGAGTTCTTCGGTTTGCTTTTTTATTATTCCTTAGTAATACTTGATGACTATTGAGGGAAGTTATTTGGTGATAAGAATCTTTCTGTATAATCCTCACAAGAATGCCCACCCCAATCCAAACAACATCACCAAAAAAGGTTACAATCTAATCGACCGCTGTAAAAAAAGCCTGCCCTATAAAATATGTCAATCATAGGCCCCCATACAACACTCGCCTTATGCAATTCAGAGAATATATTTCGAGTAGCCTCATTTTCACTTAAAAATATGCCACATTCTGTAGTGTCTTATGAAGGCTATGTTGCACTATCTACTTCCTGCATATATTTTGCAATAAATTCACACCAACACACTTGCCCTTTGTGCAATCCTACGATTCTTTCAAAAGCCCAATAACTTTTCCGCTCGTCATTCAGAATTAACTTATGAAAGGCACATATTTCTTCCTGCCTCGCCAGCAGGAGAAAAAGTGCATTGTCACACACCCAAACCGTCCAGACCCGAAAGGAGGAAAAGACAGCGTACATTAAAACCATACAAAACAAAAATCAGAGAGGAGAATGACATTTGAATTTAACAGAAAAAAACAGATCATCTCGCAGGTAGTCCTGCTATTGGAGCAGCTTATCGAATCGCAGTCGCCTGAGCCTGCGCCGCAGTCTGTACTGACCGAAACTCAGCCGGTTGAAATGCTCACAGTCAAAGAGTGTGCCGCACTTGTAAACGGCTTATCAGAAAACACAGTTCGTCAGCTTGTTGCACAAGGAAAGATTGCTTATGTCCGTGCAGGCAGCGGTGTGAGGGGGAAGATATTGGTGAGCAAAGCAAGCCTACTTGAATATTTAGGTATTGCAAGTTGATAGAAAAACAATAGCCTTATCGGGCAAGCAGAGATAATTCGTGTAAATGCGTTTTTTGCAATACTTGTTTTCACCATAGGAAGCAAGTATAGAAAGTGCCGTATTATTTGCCACTTTCTTCCAAATCGGTGTGTTACCCCTCCGATATGGTTGTTAAGGGAATCCGATGCCCTTAACACACATCTCTCTCATACGAGAGGAAAACAATCATAATAAAAACAGCGAGAAGATTATAAAATGGCAAGAAAATATAAACAGGTACACCGCAAGGAGATAGATTTTTCACTCGAAGACTGGGCAGAGGTCGAGCGCAGAGCTGCTGCCTGTCATATGAAAACCGGTACATATCTCAGGCGCATAGCTGTTACAGGAAACGTGATGTGTATGAATATGAAAGAGTTAGCGCCCTTGATAAATGGTATGCGAATCATCAATAACAATATAAACCAGATAGCAAGGAAAGCCAATGAAACAAACAATATCTATGCGGAGGATCTCCGCAGAATAAAGCAAGATCACGAAGAGCTTTGTCATATGGTAACGAGGTTTATTACCTCGGCACATTGGGAAAAGGTGTGAGGGATATTTATAGAAGCACGTCATAAAAAAAGTAGAGCAAAAAGTATAGGCTTCCCTTGTACATAAAATTATTACAGATTTAACGCAATTTCGTCTTGCTTTAAATTGTGAGGCGATTTATAATTAAGGTGTACAAGGGTATGCCAAATACACATCTCAAAGGAGGATATAAATGGCTACCATAAGAAAAAGAGGAAATACATATCAGATCAGAGTCAGTTGCGGATATGATGTAAATGGAGATCAGGTCATACAAACTATGACATGGAAGCCCGACGAGGGAATGTCAAAGAAGCAGATTGAAAAAGAACTGAATCGTCAGGCAGTAATGTTTGAGGAAGATGTTATGGGCGGACAAGTGACCGTAACAAAAAAGTTTCAGACGTTTGCTAAGGAATGGTTCAAGGAGTATGCAGAGATCAAGCTAAAAACGCAGACGCTGCGCAATTATCATAATTATGAAAAGCGTACATATGAAGCGCTTGGACATCTGCGAATGGACAAAATAACACCTCGGACAATACAGAAGTTTGTCAGCGACTTGTGCAGCGCTAAGAAATACAATTCAAAAGGCGAAGTAACAGGAACTCTGTCACCAAAAACAGTCAAGCATTACATTTATTTCATTTCAAGCATATTTGACTATGCCGTAAAAATGCAGCTTGTAAAGGACAATCCCTGCCGGAATGTAACGCTCCCGACGCAGGAGGACAAAGAACGTGACATTTATACTCTCGAAGAGGTGCAAAAAATGCTCTCCCTTTTTGAAAAGGAGAGCGAGGCGAATTATAAATACACTATATTCTTTACTCTTGCAGCATTCACCGGACTCAGGCGAGGCGAGCTTCTCGGACTTGAATGGAAAGATTTTGACTGGGACACCCGCCTTATGAAAGTAGTCAGGACATCGGAATGGACAAAGGAAAAGGGCATTTATACAGATACCCCTAAAACAAAATCAAGTCGAAGAGTCCTGAAACTGCCGTCTGATCTCTGTACAAAGCTGAAAGAATACAAGCAATGGCAGGACAACTACAAAGCAAGCATAGGGAATAAGTGGGTAGAAAATGACAGACTATTCACCAAGTGGAACGGTGAGCCTATGGGTATGCGCTCGCCATACAAATACTATGAAAAGTTCTGCAAGCGCACAGGGATGCGGTTCGTTAACATTCATTCTTTCCGTCATTTCAATGCTACGGCTATGATCCTAAACGGCATAGATGTCAAGACCGTGCAAACGTGTTTGGGCCACAATGATGCGAACACAACGCTTTCTATATATGCTCATTCATTCCAGGAAGCTCAGGCTCATGCTATGGACAGTGTTGCGAACAGCATCTACGGGAAAATCAATCCGACAAATATTCAGTCAGAACAGAGCGACGCAAACTGCGTAAAACAACGTTTTCAGATCAAAGTCACAACAAATAAAGGACAAGTAAAGGACAACACAGAAAATGCGTAAAAGCAAAATCTCGCAAACCACGTATTTACGTGATTTGCGAGATCATGATCTGGCAGGGGCAGAAGGGATCGAACCCTCGGCACGCGGTTTTGGAGACCGCTGCTCTACCGGCTGAGCTATACCCCTAAATTAAATGGTGGACCATCAGGGACTCGAACCCCGGACCAACCGGTTATGAGCCGGTTGCTCTAACCAACTGAGCTAATGGTCCACATTTAAATATTAAATAATCACGCCCCTGGTCAAGAGGCGTGATCATGGTGACCCGTGCGAGAATCGAACTCGCGTTACCGGCGTGAGAGGCCGGTGTCTTAACCGCTTGACCAACGGGCCAAAATGGTGCACCATCGGGGGCTCGAACCCAGGACCCACTGATTAAGAGTCAGTTGCTCTACCAACTGAGCTAATGGTGCATATTCCGGCGACTACCTATTTTACCAGGCCGTTGCCAGCCAAGTATCGTCGGCGTAGATGAGCTTAACTTCTGTGTTCGGCATGGGAACAGGTGGGACCTCATCGCTATCGTCACCGAAAAGAGA
>CADAGC010000007.1 GCA_902787365.1 uncultured Ruminococcus sp.
ATCTATTGTATACTGTAAAAAAATCGGAGCGGCTATTTTCAAGCCGCTCACAACTTAACGTTTTTATCACAGTTTTTGAATTTACAGAGATTTTTTCGCTGAGCCAACAATTGCGCCGGAACATTATATATGATTACTCCAATATTCTTTTGTGTTTTTGCCTCGGCAAACCCTGCTTTACAAATCGAGATTTTGTACTCGCCCGAATGGGCGACACCTTCATTGTGCATTGATACCCCCCAATTTATCGCCCCCCATATCTGTAATATATCACTCCCACAACCAAAAACCGGACGTACCCCAAAGTACATCCGGCTTGAAACCATATGTAAAGACGAGAGCTTAACCCTCTTCCTTCATCTTTGCAAAGCACTCGCTGCAGTAAACAGGCCTGTCTTCCTTAGGCTGGAAGGGAACCTTAGCCTCGCCGCCGCAAGAAGCACAAACTGCTGTGAAAAGCTGCCTGCCGCCTCTGCCTGCGCCCTTTCTTGCGTCACGGCATTCCTTGCATCTCTGGGGCTCGTTCTCAAAGCCTTTTTCTGCATAGAATTCCTGCTCACCTGCTGTGAATACAAATTCCTTTCCACAGTCCTTGCAAACTAATGTCTTGTCTTCGTACATAATCATTTTACCTCGCTTTTAAATATTGCCAAGCTCTGCCCGTAGCTTCTTTCTTGCACGCTGCATAGCATTGTTCACTTGTTTGGGGGTCATGCCTAACTCCGAGCATATCTCCTCGTAACTGAGCCCCACAGAGAAAAGCCTGAATACCTGCCATTCTTTCTTCGAGAGAACTAACGCCGCCTTTTTGTTTATCTCGGCCGCACGCTCTTTTTGCTCAAGTATGTTGTAAGGTATCAGCTCGTTCTTGTCAGCACACATATTCTCCGTCTCTTCGTCAAGCGGCTCTTCCTGAAAGCTGTCAAGCTTCTTTATGGCGTTTATCATGCGGTTTTTTATGCACCTGTTTGCGTATGTCGCAAAACTTGCGCCCTTGTCGGCGTTGTAGGTCTTCGCCGCCGCAAGACACCCCATTAGCCCCTCTTGGAATAGGTCTTCGTGATATTCGGGAGATATCGCCCATGCCTTGGCATAAGCTACTACCGTGTAGCGTGAGAGCAGCTCACTCATGGCCCCTTTATCTGTTTTTGATAAAACGGCAAGCTCTTCGTCGCTGAGTTCTACTGCCATAATTCCTCCCGTGTTATACCGTATAAAGCGCCGCCATACATTATATGGCAGCAACTTCGGTAATAATATGTGCATATTTATAATAGCATTTTTGACCCCCAATGTCAAGCATTTTTTAAAATTCGACAATAAAAAATTAATATTTGTAGGTTGTCACAGATTTAATATTGTTTTATTGTTACTTTTAACCTATTGACTGTCAGTGCCATTTGCGGCTTCACGTCTTATCACCTTGTAAAGCAGTAAGAGTGAAACGCACATCATTATCACTTCAGTCATAGGCTGTGCCCAAATCATGCCGCTGAAACCGAAAATGTGGTTTAACAAAAGCTGCAAAGGTATGTAAAGAATCAGCTGCCTTATCAGCGTTATTGTAAAGGCGTGCTTCGGCTTGCCCATCGCCTGAAATGACATTCTGCTCATTGATGTTGCCCCTACAAATGGTAGTATGCACATTATCGCCCTTAATGCTTTAGCCCCCGTTTCTACTACCTCGGGTGTCTTTGAAAATATTCCAATCAGAAGCGGTGCAAGCGTGCCGTATGCTATCATTACAGCCAGCTCGGTCATACTTACTACCATAACCCCCGAGCGTAGTACCGAGAGCATACGCTTGTAGTTCTTCGCCCCGTAATTGTAGCCCATTATCGGCTGTGTTCCCGACGCAAAGCCCTGATAGATGTAGTTGCCAAGCGTCATTATCTTCTGAGCTATGCCAACAGCCGTTACAGTCAGCTCGCCGTAGGCTACCGCTAAGTTGTTGTTTATTATGTATGCCGCAGAGGTCAGCAGCGTTTCAAGCGTCGCAGGTATGCCTACCCTGAATATTTCGCCAGCTGTCTCTTTCTGTAGCCGAATAAATCTCGCCCTCGGCTTTAACATCGTCTTCCCGCTTAGATAGAAATAAAGCGATATCCCGAGACTTACACCGTTGCCTATCACAGTTGCAGCCGCCGCACCCTTTACTCCAAGCCCGAATGTGAAGATGAATAACGGGTCAAGCCCTATGTTCGCTATCGTTCCCGCTATCATTCCCACGATTGATAGCCTGACCGAGCCCTCACTCCGCAGCAGCGCACTTATCGTGTAACTGCCCATTGTGAATAGGCTTCCAATGAGAAGGATCATCACATAGTCTTCTGTGTAGGCGAATGTGCTTTCCTTTGCCCCCAGTAACTTTACTACCTGCGGCAAAAAGGCTAACCCCGTAACGGCTATAACTGCGCTGTCTATCACCGTCAAAACAAACCCCGCCGTGAGTGTCTGTTCCGCCCTGCCTTTTTGCCCTGCACCAAGACACCGTGCTATCAGTGACGACGCCCCCGCACCTATCATGTTTGAAACTGCAACAGATATCATCATAATAGGGTAGGCAAGATTAACCGCCGCCAGCTTGTAATCATCACCCATAAGAGAGATAAAGTATGTGTCTACCAGATTGTATAATACCATGATGAACATACCCATTATCAGCGGCACACCTAAAGCTATCACAGCCTTAGCGGGCTTTTCCTCGCTTAATGTGTATATTCTTTTGTCCTGCTTTGAATCATTTTGCAATCATATCACTTCCGTATAATAATGTGGTCAATATTTTGCTATGAAAGAAAAATCATAAAAAGGTTTTGGGAGGGGCACTCTCCTCATCAATACCCAAAGAATGACCAAAAATGTAAAATACTGCTATATTATTCTACCACGAAACCTGCCATTAGTCAATGATACCATATACTTTACCCCTATCCCGCCCGATATTAAGCATTGTTATGAATTCGTTTTCAAACTCTTGACTTTTTGGCGTCCTTGTGCTATCATTTACCACAGAGGGCATAAGACCTTCGGTGAAACTATAGGAATAAGGAGAGAAAGTATTATGAAAAACATCAAGAAGCTCGCAGCGATCGTTATACTTGCTGCACTCACCTGTGTTCTTTTCACAGGCTGCTCGAGCAAGTTCCATGGCACATGGAAGAGCGTAAAGGTTCAGGAGGGCGATTCGACCTATGACACAAAGGACGAGACATACGGCGAGTTCGTTAAGACCTTTATGGAGATCGAGATCGAAAAAGGCGGCGAAGGTAAGGTAACAGTCGGCGAAGATAAGTACGACCTCGAGTGGGAAGCAGACGGCGACGAGATCACTCTTAAGTTCAATAAAGAGGAAGAGACAGCAAAGCTTGAAGACGACCAGCTCGTAATCAAGGAGAAGGATTTCAAGGTTTGGCTCGAAAAGGAAGATGACTAATATTTCCTAAAAAAACAGGGAGTGCTGTAATGGCACTCCCTTTTTGTGTTGTTAAGTCGGTAATTATGCATTATTTCTTGTACGCCTTAACTATCTCCGCAATATAAGCATAGTGATAATCCCCTGCGGCGTAGTTTGCGCCGTCAAGGTCACGCTCGGTGAAGCAGTCGCTTTCGAGCTGCTGAACGTAAAGCTTCTTGCATACGAGTATAAGCTCTGCCTGCTCAAATGCTGTGACCCCGTCTGTGAATAGGGGAGTAAGCGAGGTCTGCGCAAGCTTGTCTGTGTCACGCCCGCTAACTCTGCCGCAGACTGCAAGGTCTTTCCTGTTCTCCTCGGGGAAGAAACTAAGCGTGAAGTATTCGCTCTTGTCTAAAAATTCCTTGGTGTAGCGCTGCGGCCTTATTACAGTCTGAACGCAGGGCTTGCCCCACATAACGCCTGCAAAGCCCCATGATGCGGTCATTGTGTTGAAGCCGCCCTCGTCGCCCGCCGTCACGAGCATCCACTGTGCGCCTATCCTTGAAAAGGGGTCAAAGCCCAGCTGCTCGGGTGCTGTTTCCTTAAAACCTAATGCTGCCATATCTGCCATAGTGATTACCTCCGTTTTTTATTTATTATATCATATCTTTTGTCGCCCTGTCAATGTCGCCGTAAGCACGCTCTTTGTCCTCCTGCGGCGAGACGGTCATTATGTAGCTTACACCCAAGCCTTTGAGTATCTCTTCCTCTCTTCGCTGTCGCTCTTCAAGGGCTGCTATGTAGCCCTCAAAGCCCGATAGCCCGTTCGCCCTGCCAAAAGCTCCGCCGCAGTGATAATCTATAACACCGTTCAGCCACTCCTCACCACGCTCGGGGGCGGCTTTTTCTATAAGCTTGCGTATGTTATCCGAGTGCAGATATACCACCAGCGGCTCAAGAGGACTAATGATGCCGCAAATGCTTTTTATGTAGTCGGCTGATTCTTTCATATCAAGCCCGAAGCGCATCATCGTCTCGCACATCGGGTTTTGCAGCAGCACGCAGTTGAAAACATACCGCTCATCAGTCTTGGCGCTTTCCAAAAACTCACGCCATTTGTCAAGCATTATCGGTTTTTCTATCTCCCACGGCAGAAAGTCATATATCTTGTGCTGTAAAAGCTTCTCAAATAATTCACCGTCAAAACCGCTCAGCGGCAGAATGTAACCGCCATCTGTATTGTCGGCTTTTGAGGTGATAAGCGCCTGCTCGTTTGCCGAAAATCCGTCAAATTCGCTCTTCGTCAGATATGCGTGAAATTCATAGTCAGCAGGGTGCTCGCCGCTGCCCTCGTCATAAAACCTTGCCCCGCATCTGTCTGCAATATACCGTGAAACCGTGCTCTTGCCCGAGCAGGGCAGGCCTTCAACTATAATCAGTCTGCTCATTTTCACTCTTTATTTCTTGCTAAAACCAAACAGCAAAACCGACCCTACCAGCGCCGAAAAACCGCCTGTGAAAAGAATGAAGTAGTATAGCAGATTGTCATAAAAATCGGGCTGGATGTATATGTTCTGTGGCCTGTCGGGGTCAATGAGTATCGTTACCTTGTCGCCCTTTTCAAACTTGTCATACCTCACGGAATTTCCTGCACGCACGTACTTTTCGCCCTTGTATTCATACTCAAAAACAGGCACGAAGACCTCTTTGTTCTCGTTTATCTCCTTGCCTTTTCTGTGGCTCTCAATGTCCGCTACAACAGCCTCGCAGCTTTGCGTGCAGCTGCCGTTATCATGGTATGCACGGTAGATAAGAAAAATGCCTATCGCTGCCACGATAACACCTATCACTATAAACGCCGCAAAATACTTTCTGTCTTCCTTGCTCAGTATTTCCATTGTTACACCTCCGAATTGATATGGTTAGCCGAAACCGCCGTGCCATACCTTACCTTAAGCCAAACGCTTCATCGGCGGCACTTGACCCGTGCGGCCGAGCACCATACCATAATTCTACCATATCTTCCCCATAAAATCAATAGTGTTAACCATTTAACTGTTGATTTTTTTGCCGTGATGTGGTATAATAAAATAGATTATTTATACCCATTTGAAACGGAGACTTAAAATGAAAAAATGGAGCATAAAAAAGCCCGATGAAGCTAAGGCTGCCGATATTGCATCACGCTGTGATATAGATAGGCTTGCGGTCGATGTAATGGTGGCAAGGGGCTTTGATGATATGGATTCCTTTGCGGCGTTCTTTACAGGCGGCGAGCTTGAAGACCCGTTTGTGATAAAGGATATGCAGCAGGCAGTTGATGCCATAACTGCGGCAGTTGATGAGTATGAGCTTATATGCGTCTACGGCGACTATGACTGCGACGGCGTAACAAGTACGGCTATTCTTTATGATTATCTTCTGAGTATCGGCGCTAATGTTATCTACTATATCCCCGAGCGTGCCGACGGCTACGGCCTTAATTCGGGGGCTGTGAACTATCTGCACGACCAGGGCGTAAAGCTCATAGTCACGGTCGATAACGGCATATCGGCTATTCCCGAAGCGGAAGAGATTTATTCGCTCGGTATGAAGCTTGTAGTTACCGACCACCACCAGCCCGGCAGCTCGCTGCCCCGTGCAGAGGCGGTAGTTGACCCCCATAGAGAAGACTGTCCCTCGGCTTTCAAGCACTTGGCAGGCTGCGGCGTGGCGCTCAAACTCTGCGCTGCCCTTGACGGGGGAGATTATACCGCCGTGGCAGACCAGTATCTCGACCTGTGTGCTATAGGCACGGTGGCAGATGTGGTGTCTCTCACGGGCGAGAACAGATATATCGTCAAGCAGGGGCTTCGCAATTTTAACACGACCGATAACTACGGTCTGCGTGCTCTCAAAAAAGCCGCAGGCTGTAAGGAAAATATGCGCTCGACCGATATAGCCTTTACCCTGGCGCCGAGAATAAACGCCGCAGGGCGCTTCGGCTCGCCGATAACGGCTGTTAAGACGCTTCTCAGCGAAGCAAATGATGCCGAGGTCTATGCAGGAATGCTCGTGAACTTGAACGACCAGCGCAAGGAAACGGAAGCAGGCATCTCAAAAGAGATATTCGGCTACATAAACGACCACCCCGAGATACTCAACGAGCGTGTGCTAATCCTTGCAGGCAAGGGCTGGGCGCACGGCGTCATAGGTATAGTTGCCGCAAGAGTAATGGATTACTACGGCAAGCCCGTGGTGCTCATCACCGAGGAAAACGGCGTGGCAAGAGGCTCGGCAAGGAGTATCAGCGGCTTTAACATATTCAAGTGCTTTCAGGCGGCAGATGACCTGCTCGAAAAATACGGCGGCCACGAGTGCGCAGGCGGTCTGACTATCCTGCCCGAAAATATCGAAGAATTCAAAAAGCGTGTGTATGAATACGCATCATCTCTTGAGCAGATGCCTGCCATAACCATAACCGCTGACAAGCTGCTTACCCCCTCTGACCTTGATATCGAGAGGATAAGGGGTCTTTCAAAGCTTGAGCCGTTCGGCGAGGGCAATTCGCTGCCGCAGTTTGCGATAGTCGGCGCACAGGTGCGTGATATAAGGCCGCTGTCAAACGGCAAGCACTCAAAGATAGCCATAAGCTACGGCGGTGCGCAGGCAGAGCTTGTGATATTCGGCACATCGCCCTCTGCACTTACAGTAAGGGCAGGCAGCAGGGCTGATTTTATCGTGACACTTGACATAAACGAATACGGCGGGCGTGAATACCCGAGCATAAAGATAATCGACTACCGCCCCTCGGGCTTTAACCAGAACGCTTATTTCAGCGCCAAGGACTGCTACGAGCGCTACAGGCGTGGCGAGCAGTTGGAAAAAAGCTTTATCGCAAAGATGACCCCCACAAGGGAGGAGCTTATAAGCGTATACAAGACGGTGCAGGCGGCAAAGGTGATAAGTACCGACAGTCTTTACTACCGCTTTGACCCGAAAGTGATGAATCTTGCAAAGCTGCGGCTTTGCATTGACATTTTTGACGAGCTTGGGCTTGTGAGCTTCAAAGCAGGCAGCGGCACGGTAACGCTTCTGCCCGTAAGCGGCAAGGTGGAGCTTGAAAACTCGAAGATACTTGCAAAGCTCGTAGAGCTTTGCAATGCATAATGCATAATTAAGGTGTGCGCCTTTGGCGCACGAATTATATATGCGGCTGCGCCGAAGGGGCGGAGGGGTTTCGCCTGCAGGGCGATACATCAATTTTGCATTAGATAGAAAGGGTGAAATATATGGAAGAACAAAAGAATATTACCCCCGAAGAGGAGGAGAAGGTGCAGGCGGCTAAGAATGAAGAGATAACCGTTGCCACTTCAAGCTCGAAGTTCATTCCCGAGCCTAAGGAGTACACCATAGATGTTCTTATACAGAAAATTCTCGACACCGACAAGCAGTATGACCTGTCAAAGATAGTTTCGGCATACGAGCTTGCTGAGAAATACCACCACGAGCAAAAGCGTGAGTCGGGCGAGCCTTACATAGTTCACCCTGTGGCGGTTGCTTACATACTCTTAGAGCTTGGTATGGACACAGACACCATTTGTGCTGCACTTCTGCACGACGTGGTGGAAGACACGCCCTGCACGCTCGAAGAGCTTCACAGGCTTTTCGGCTCGGACGTGGCGATGCTGGTTAACGGCGTTACAAAACTCGGTAAGGTGGAGATTTTTACAAAAGAAGAGCAAAAGGCCGAGAACATAAGAAAGATACTGCTTGCAATGAGCGATGACATAAGAGTTATCATCATAAAGCTTTCAGACAGGCTTCACAATATGAGAACTTTAGGCTTCTGCTCTGAAAACAAGAGGCGCACTATCGCTCACGAGACTATGAACATCTATTCGCCGATAGCGCACAGGCTTGGTATCAGCTCGATACAAAACGAGCTTGAAGACCTTGCTTTCCGCTATCTTGACCCCTTTGCCTATGAAGAGATAGAGCGTCAGATGGCGCTCAGAAAAGACGCAAGAGAAAACCTTGTGCGTGATCTTGTTTCTCACATAAGAGAGCGCCTTGCCAAGGACTTTGACCCCGTGCCCTGCGTTGAGGGGCGTGTCAAGAGCAACTACGGAATTTACAAAAAGGTCTACCGTGACGGCAAGGAGATAGACCAGATATATGACCGCTATGCGGTAAGAGTAATTGTCAACACCGTGACGGAATGCTACAGCGTGCTTGGTATCATACATGATATGTACAGACCCATTCCTGCGAGGTTTAAAGACTACATCTCGACACCGAAGCCTAATATGTACCAGTCACTCCACACGACCGTTATAGGCAGGCAGGCGATACCCTTTGAGGTGCAGATAAGAACATGGGAAATGCACCAGATGGCTGAATATGGTATCGCATCTCACTGGAAATACAAAGAGGGCATAAAGACCAGCGAAAAAGACGACAAGCGATTAGCGTGGATAAGGCGCATTATCGAGAGCCAGCAGGAATCAAACGACGTCGAGGAGATAGTAAGGGCGATAAAGAACGACCTTGCACCCGAGGACGTATTTGCATTCACGCCGAAGGGCGACATGATATCGCTGCCTGTGGGGTCTACGGTCATTGACTTTGCGTATGCTATACACACAGAAGTCGGCCACAAGATGTGCGGCGCCAAGGTTGACAAGAAAATGGTCAGCTACGACTATGAGATAAAGACGGGCGAGATAATAGAAATACTCACATCGAATGTTGAGGGGCACGGGCCGTCAAGGTCGTGGCTTAACATCTGCAAGACGAATGAAGCCAAGTCAAAGATACGCTCGTGGTTCAAGAAAGAGAGACGAGAAGAGAACATCTTCGAGGGCAGAATGGCGCTTGAGAGAGAATTCAGGCGCAACATGATACACGTTCCCGAGGAGGACTTGGAGGAGTTCTTATCGCTTGACATGAAGCGCCACAACTGCGACACGGTTGAGGATTTCTTTGCGGCGATAGGTTACGGCGGCGTTCAGCTCTCAAAGGTGATACAGCGCCTAAAGAACGAATACAACAAGCGCTACGCCGAGAAGATAAAGGACGACAACGAGGAGATAATCACAAAGCCCAAGCGCTCATCGAGCAATTCGGGCGTTATCGTTGACGGCGTTGAGGACTGCTCGGTGAAATTCGCACGCTGCTGCAACCCGATACCGGGCGACGAGATAGTGGGCTTCATAACCCGTGGGCACGGCATAAGCATACACAAGAAAGACTGCCAGAATTACCTCACCCAGCGCAACTCAGAATCCGCCAAGGACAGGTGGATAAAGGCTTCGTGGGAGTCGAGCGACCAGAACAAGCAGTCGTCATACTTCAAGGTGACGCTTGACATCATAGCCGTTGACAGAATAGGTCTGCTCGCTGATGTATCGACCGCACTTGCGATGATAAACGTATACATCTACGAATCGACATCGAGAGAGCTTAAAAACGGCAACGCCATTCTCTCGGTTACTATGTCGATAGCGGGCATGGATATGCTAAACACCATTATTGCGAAGCTTAAGAAGATAAGGAATGTTATTTCTGTCGAGCGTAGTGGTAAGTGATCAATGCACAATGCACAATTGAGGTGTGCGCCTTTGGCGCACGGATTTGAAAAGCGGCTGCGCCGCAAATTTGCAATTGTGGGTTGTGATATAGTGCATTTGAACTGTGAATTGATAATTAGCCGCCGTAGGCGGCTGCCCGATACGGGTTGATTCAACAGAGTTGAATCCTATTGCGGCGAAGCCGCAAACCATAATTATGCATTATGAATTATGCATTATGCATTTAAAAAACGGAGGTTTTTACTGTGCGAGTATTCAGATTAAAGCCTTTGAGCTTTTGTGACACGAATTGTTATATAGTTGCATCGAACGAGGGAAATGCAGCGCTTATTGATGCGCCCGATGATGCGGAGTATATTTTGGAGCAGCTTGATGTTTACGGGCTGACGCTTAAAATGATACTGCTCACCCACGGGCATTTTGACCACATAGGGGCGGCGGCCGATCTACAGCAGCAGACAGGGTGCGAGGTATACATTCACACCGATGATCTGTTTATGGTAAAGGACACCGAGGCGTCGAAAGGCGGCTTCCCGGGGATAGGGAACATAAAGAGCGTTGAGAACGTTATCCCCGTGACGGAGGATATGGTCATAAAGCTTGACGAGATAGAGTTTGACGTTTTACACACACCGGGGCACACGCCGGGAAGTGTATGCTACATCACGGGAAACGTGATGTTCTCGGGCGACACTTTGTTTGCACGCTCTATCGGCAGGACGGATATGCCGGGCGGCGACATGGACAAAATGGAGCAGAGTCTGCTTAAGATAAAGGATTTAGGCGGGGATCTGACGATATATCCCGGACACATGAATATCACCTCACTTGAAACGGAAAAGAGGGTAAATATCTATCTCAGATAGCTCTTTTCTGGGGTCGGGTTATGGTCGGGCGGCTGCCTTCACGGCGGTGGCATTTGTGCACATAATGCCTGCCGCAGCTTTGGCAGGGGTCTGACCGGCGGACGAAGTTAAGTTAACAGGTAACAGTTGAGGAGTCCTGCTTTACAGGACAGATGCCCATTCGGGCGGAAACGTTTTGCGTTTCTTACCTCTTACTGCTCATCTCCTTCTACTAATAGGGCAAAAAGGGGCAAAAGTTGCATATTCTGCTGCAACATTTGAGAGGCAAATTTTGCAAAGGGCGAAATTTTGTAGGGCTGCACAAAGATAGAATGCAACAAAGATACACATTGACGAAAGAATTGGAATAATTTGAGAAACGGGCACGGAGATTTGCGAAAAGGATTTCGAGAGTGCCTGTTTATTTTGGTGAAGACTATGAAGCTGATATTTATTGGAAATGATTTTAAATACGAAGCAGAGGGCGTGATGAAGCTATTTATCCCTGCACAGCGCTTTGAGATGGTCTATGATGACATATCGCAGGCGCAGGGCGACTATGCTCTGATAATGCGTGAGGACATGGGCGAGAGCGTGAAGCTTAGCGTTAAGTGCGCAGTTAGCGGAAACGAGAACGAGCGTAGCGAGAGCCTTGAAAAGGGCGTAGCTGCGCTTGATGACGAGTGCGAGATGACACTTTGCAGGCTGCTCTACAAGGCGATGTCAGCCCTTACGGGGAAAGTGCCGGAGTGGGGGATAATCACGGGGATACGCCCTGTAAAGCGGGTAAATCTGCTGCTCTCGCAGGGAATGAGCGAGGGTGAGATAAGGGAGCATATGCGCTCGAGGTATCTATGCTCTGACAAAAAGACCGAGATAGCCCTGAAGACCGCACGCACGCAGGAGGAGATACTCAAAACCCTTGACAAGCGCAGTTTCGGGCTTTATGTGTCGATACCATTCTGCCCGACGAGGTGCTCTTACTGCTCATTCGTATCGTCGGCCATTGAGGGTTGCGGCAAGATGATACCCGAATACGTAAGGCAGCTTTGTGAGGAGATAGAATACACGGCGAAGATATGCGAGCGCATAGGGATATACCCCGACAGCGTATACTTCGGGGGCGGCACGCCGACGACCCTTTCGGCTTCACAGCTTGAAGCGGTAATGGGGCGGATAGAGAAGTGCTTTGACCTTGGGCGAGTGAGAGAATACACGGTCGAGGCTGGGCGGCCTGACACGGTGACGAGAGAAAAGCTTGAAGTGATAAAGAAAATGGGCGGCGGGCGAGTATCAATAAACCCGCAGAGCTTGAATGACAAGGTGCTCAAAGCCATAGGGCGAAAGCACACGGTAGAGCAGTTTTTTGAGGCGTTTGCGCTGGCTAAGAGTGTGGGGTTTGATGTGATAAACACAGACATTATAGCAGGCCTGCCCGAGGACGACACACAGAGCTTTAAAAACACTGTAGACAAGCTGATAGAGCTTGAAGCTGACAACATAACAGTACACACGCTGTCGATAAAGAGGGCGGCAAGGCTCAACCATGAGGGGACGGACACGGCACTCAACAACCCTGCCGCACAAATGGTGGAGTATGCGACAGGGAAGCTTTTACAGAGCGGGTATGAGCCGTATTATCTTTACAGGCAGAAGAACATGAGCGACAATCAGGAGAACATCGGCTGGGCGAAAAAAGGCAAGGAGAGCCTTTACAACATCTACATAATGGAAGAAGTTCAGACGATACTTGCGGTAGGTGCGGGCGGCTCGACAAAGCTTGTTGACCTTGATAACAAGCGGCTTGAAAGAGTTTTCAACTACAAATACCCTGTAGAGTATCTGCGTGGGTTTGATGAGATGATAAGGCGAAAGAGCGAGATAGAGGAATTTTATGAGAAAAAATGACATAGTGCGCATTGAGATAACAGGTATGACAAACGAGGGCAACGGAGTCGGCAGGTTTGAGGGAATGGCGGTTTTTGTGCCCTTGACTGCCATAGGTGATGTGATAGATTGCAGGATAGTTAAGCTTGCAAAAAGCTACTGCTACGGGATAATTGAGCAGATAATAACGCCCTCGGAGCACAGGTGCGAGGCGGGGTGCGAGGCATTTACAAAGTGCGGAGGGTGCGCTTTCAGACACTTTAGCTACGAAGAAGAATTAAGAGTAAAGCTTGACTTTGTGCGCTCATCGTTTGAGAGGATAGGCAAGCTGCCATTACTGCCCGAGGAGATAATAGGCAGCGAGAGGGTATCGCACTACCGCAACAAGGCGCAGTACCCTGTTGCACAGCAAGACGGAAAGGCGGTATGCGGCTTTTATTCACGGCGAAGCCACAGGGTAGTGCCGCAGCACTCCTGCGACCTACAGCCCGAGATATTTGAAAGCATTATCGGGCGGATAATGGGGTATATAAACGAGGAGAACATTCCTGCGTATGATGAGATAACGGGCAGGGGAGTACTTCGGCACATATATCTTAGGCGTGGGGAGAACACCCACGAGATAATGCTATGCTTAGTTGTGACCTCAAAAACGGCAGCCAAGGCGTTTGAGGGGCTATACAGCGAGCTTGCGAAAGAATTCCCCGACATAGCGAGCATAGTTTTAAACATAAACTCAAAGAGCACGAATGCGATACTGGGGCGAGAGTTCATAACCGTCTACGGCAAGGGAACGATAGATGACATAATGTGCGGGCGGAGGATAACGCTATCGCCTGCGTCGTTTTATCAGGTGAATACCTTACAGGCGCAGCGGCTTTATCAGCTTGCAGGCGAGTATGCAGACATCAAAGAGGGCGAGATAGTGCTTGACCTCTACTGCGGCACGGGCACGATAGGCTTATCGCTTTACAAAGAGGGGTGCAGGCTGATAGGGGCTGACATTGTTCCCTCATCAATAGAAAATGCAAAGAAGAATGCGGCGCAAAACGGCATTGATGCGGAATTTATCTGCGCTGATGCGGCAAAGGCGGCGGATGTTTTTTACGAGCGTGGCGAGCGCCCCGATGTGATAATAGCAGACCCTGCACGCAAGGGCTGCGACAGGGCGACCTTAGAGCTTATGGCGAAAATGGAGCCGAAGAGGATAGTCATGATATCCTGCGACCACTCGACGGCGGCGAGGGACATTGCTATCTTACGTGAGCTTGGGTACGAGATGAGCAAGTGTGCGGCGGTGGATATGTTTGCGAGGACGGCGCACGTCGAATGCGTCTCTCTCATGACACGAAGCGGGACAACAGATATAAATGGCTAATACAATAAGCGGCATACGGATTATTTGCAGCATAGCGTTGCTTTTCTGCCCTGTATTTTCGGCGGTGTTTTATATCTTTTACATCATTGCAGGGGCAAGCGACATAGCAGACGGGGCGGTTGCGAGGAAAACGGGAACAGTCAGCGAGTTCGGCTCAAAGCTTGACACGGCGGCTGATTTTACAATGGTAGCTGTATGTATGATCAGACTCATTCCGGTCATACATATTCCGACATGGCTCATCATCTGGATAATAATAATTGCCGTTATCAAGGCAGGCAATTTGATAATGGGGTTTACAATGCTAAAGCAAATGGCTGCGATACACACGGTGATGAACAAGGTGACGGGGGTGCTGCTTTTTATGCTTCCACTGACTTTGGCGGCAATTGATATAAAACACAGCGGAGCATTTATCAGCGCATTAGCGACATTTGCGGCGATACAGGAAGGGCATTATATCAGAACGGGAACGATAAATGGTGACAACAAGAAAAATACAGGTCTGCCCTTACGATGAGCGGTGGGGGCAGGCGTGCTGTAAAGAATAGTGATTAAACGAGGTGCCCTTGCGGGAGGGAGAATACAGCTATGGGAGAATACTTTGACTGGGTAAATGCCGACAAGAGGGAGTTTATAAGCCCTCACGATTTTGGGCTTGGCAACAAAATATATGAATCATCACAAAAAGACAGCCCGCTGATAGCGGCTTTACACGTCTTGCTCTGCGGCAGGTGGAAAGGTGACAGGATAGTATGGCTCGGCGACACAAGCCCTATAAATGCCGACACTAACTGCGGAGTACTGAAAAGCTTATACGAGCAGAGTGAGATAGTCGGTTATGATGGAATGGCAAGTGACATGGTATATAAATACTACAAAGACATAGCAGGGCGTTTTAAAGATGCTGAGAAAGATGTGCGAGAGGAGATTGAGATATATATTAACAGCCGAGGAGATGAAAACCCATTCAGAAACACATACGGCGTTGATGAAGCAAACCCTTATGAGGGGCTGTTTATAACAGCGGGGCGCAGATGTAGGTACACGGTAAACCACACAAAGAGGGTATACTACTCACTTGATGAAACGAGAGTGTATGGTGAAAACGGCAAAGAACTGCTGCACACCGACCCGCTGCCTATGCTTATGTGTTACGGCAGGGGCATAGAGGGAGAATGGCTCGGCGACATAATCGGCGCAAGTGACGAGCTGCCGCAGGGCTACACGCTTCTTGAAAGAATAAACATAGCGAGGTAACAAATGCAGATAACAAACTACTTTGACAGCGCCGAGAGGGCGCACTGGCTTGATAAGATAGGGCTTTGCGAATGGGCGGGCGGAAAGTATCTTCACGAGCTTTTAGAGAATGGCAGCTTCTTTGACATGGCAGGCGAGGGGGCAAGGGTGCTGATGCTTGTCGAGGGCGACGAGCTGATATCATTTTGCACCTATGCGCCGAAAGACGACATTCAGCCGACCGACTTAACGCCGTGGGTGGGATTTGTCTACACCTATCCGCAGTTCAGGGGAAAGAGATATTTCGGGCTTTTGCTTGACGAGGCGCTGCGGCTTGCAAAAGCGCAGGGCTTTGATAAGCTCTATATCTCGACCGACCATATAGGGTTGTATGAAAAATACGGCTGCGAGTTTCTGACCGAGATGACTGATGTGCGGGGCGATATGTCAAGAGTGTATTTCAAGGAGGTAATGAAATGAGATCACCCAAAACGGCTTTTGTGCTTTCGGGACTTATTATGTCAGTCGGTGTGACACTGACGGCGGCAGGGTTAAATCTGCTTGATGAAGCGGCGCTGTATACAGCACTTTTCATCATCGGGATAATACTCTTTATATCCGGGCTGTATCTGAACAACAGATATGTGCGCTGCCCCCACTGTGACAGCCACCTTAAAAGGATACAAGGCTCAAAATGCCCTTACTGCGGCAGAGAGCTTTATAAAAATGACGGGTAAAGTGTTATGAAAGAAAAAATCATTGTTAATATAATGGTATTGATACCGTTTATATTTGGCTTATATCTATGTAAAACGGATACAGGTGGGTTTTACGGCAACGGTTCGGGTTTGATAGGCATTCCCATTTGCTTTATATCGGGGATATGCAATATATTTTACAGATACATATCGCTTACAGGTCAGCTTAAGAGTGAAGATATAAAAACAAAAAGCAAAAAATCGGTAATGATAAGTGCGGCTTACAGCAATATATTATTATGCTTT
Organism: uncultured Ruminococcus sp.; assembly: GCA_902787365.1. Lineage (GTDB taxonomy): Bacteria > Bacillota > Clostridia > Oscillospirales > Ruminococcaceae > NK3A76. Next base: position 16,323 of record CADAGC010000007.1, read on the forward strand.
TTTGGCGCATTGTTTTTCTTGCCCTTGTGTGCGGATGCGCTTGGTACGGCGGCGTTTTGCGTGCTTTTGCTCCTTGGCTATAATATTCCTGTGGCGGTCAGGAGAAACGACCTTATATTTGGCATCGTCTGTCTGAGCATGATAATGACAGCGGTTAGTTTGCTTATTTGTTGTAAGCTTGATGTGCGTATGTTTTTTGCAAGCATACACAAAAGCTAACGGAGGGAAACTGATATGGAAAGGTTAGAACTTAGCGGCACGCTTGAAGAGCGGGTGCATGAGCTGTTTGAGTTTGCTTTAGCGCACAGGCAAGAAGCTTGAATGCCGTTCCCGTCGGGATAATCGGTGACTACTACGGAGCCTGCGTATACATAACAGAGGACGGGAAGATACTTGCTTTTCACGACTATGAAAAGATGAAGATGCACGTATTTGAGAGCTTTGAGGAGTTCTGGGTATACGAATTCGGAACTTGCAAAAATCTGCCTGAGGTAATATGTACGGGGGAATAAACAATTATTTAACAATATCTTCCTCGAAAATACTTGGAAAAAGTCAATATATGTGTTATAATAACTATTATGATTTTTATACAAAGGGAGTAATCTATAATGGGTGAAGAAAAGACCACCAAACGAAATTCATTTTCAAGCTCGATAGGCTTTGTGCTTGCGGCGGCAGGCTCGGCGGTCGGGCTTGGCAACATCTGGCGCTTCCCTTATCTTGCGGCTAAGGACGGCGGCGGTGTATTCCTTGTGACATACATAGTACTTGCTATAACCTTTGGCTTTACGCTGATAGTATCGGAAGTTGCGATAGGGCGCAAGACCAAGCAGGGCTGTCTGACGGCTTACGGCAAGCTTCACAAAAGCTGGGGCTGGGTAGGCGTATTCTCATCGCTTGTGCCTTTTCTGATACTGCCTTATTACAGCATAATAGGCGGCTGGGTGTTAAAATACATGACCGTTTACTGCACGGGCAAGGGCAGCGACGCTGCGAATGACGAATTCTTCGGCGGATTTATCACAAGCTACGCACAGCCTTTGATCTTCAACGCCATATTCTTATTAGCAACGGCTTTTGTAATCTACAAGGGCGTAAACGGCGGCATTGAGAAGCTTTCAAAGGTGCTTATGCCGATACTTTTAGTAGTTGTTATAGGCATTGCGATATTCTCGCTGACAATAAAGGGCGAGGACGGCAGAACGGGTCTTGACGGGCTTAAGGTTTTCATAGTTCCTGATTTTTCGGGCATGGGGCTTAAGGATTACTTCATAGTTCTGCTTGATGCCATGGGTCAGCTATTCTACAGCATAAGTGTTGCTATGGGTATCATGGTAACATACGGCTCATACTTCAAGGACGACTCAAACCTCTTAAAGAGCGTAAACCGCATAGAAGTATTCGACACTTTGGTAGCATTCCTTGCGGGCGTTATGATAATACCGCCTGTAGTGGCTTTCATGGGCACACAGTCGATGAAAGAAACAGCAGGCCCCTCGCTTATGTTCGTAGCGCTGCCGAAAGTTTTCGAGCAGATGGGAACAGTCGGCTCTATAGTAGGTGCGGTATTCTTTGTAATGGTACTTTTTGCAGCGCTCACAAGCTGCATATCAATACTTGAAGCGGTAGTTTCGGGGCTTATGGACAAGTTCGGCTGGTCGAGAAAGAAAGCCGTTATCATTGAAACGTCTGTAGCCTTTGCGATAAGCGTTATCATCTGCCTTGGCTACAACGCATTCTTCTTCAAGGCAAAGCTGCCCAACACAGCACCCGGCAGCTCAGCGCAGTTACTTGACATATTCGACTACTTATCAAACAACATCTTCATGCCGATAGTTGCTATAAGCACCTGCATACTCATAGGCTGGGTAGTAAAGCCCAAGACTGTGATTGATGAGGCCACAAAGAATGGCGAGAAGTTCTACAGAAAGCCCATGTATATCGTGATGATAAAGTTCATAACACCTGTACTGCTTGCGATACTGCTGTTAGGGTCGTTTGGAATTTTCTCTTAATGCAAAATGCAAAATTCATAATGCATAATTGTGGAGTCCTGCTGCGCAGGACGTATCATAAAACGGCTTCGCCGTAACGATAATAAGCCCCCGAGGACTTTTCAAAATCCTCGGGGGCTGCTTTTTTTAATATCATCGCACCGCAGGTGCGATACCTTAATTATGCATTATGCATTATGAATTATGCATTGATTAAAGAATCCACCAGTCTTACGCAGTCGGCGGCGTCGGTGGAGTAGCCGTCGGCTTCAATTTCTTTGGCAAAGCCCTCGGTGACGGCGGCACCGCCTACTATTATCTTAGAGGTACAGCCCTTATTACGGGCTATCTCAATGACAGTCTTCATATTCATCATAGTCGTTGTCATAAGCGCCGAAAGGGCTATGACGGCGGCGTTTTCTTTCATGGCGGTATCGACTATCAGCTCGCTATCGACGTTCTTACCGAGGTCGATGACCTTATAGCCGTAGTTTTTGAGCATGAGGGCAACGAGGTTTTTGCCGATATCGTGAACGTCGCCCTCGACTGTGGCTATGACTATGACGGGGGCGTTATCGTCCTGACCCTCGCTGACAAGCATAGGCTCTAAGTATGCGATAGACTGCTCCATAGCGTTAGCTGAGGCTATAAGCTGGGGCAGGAAGTAGCGCTTTTGCTCGAAGAGCTTACCCACCTTATTGATAGCAGGGATAAGCAGGGTATTTATTATCTCGGAGGGGGAAGTTCCGCCCTCGACACGCTCTTTGGTAAGGGGGACGATGCTGTCCTTTTCGCCGTTCATTACGGCTGTGAAAATGGGGTCGCTTTCGTTTTTATCCTTAGGCTCGGAAGCTGCGGGGGCGGGAGTGCCTGCGGCAGTCTTGGGGGCGGCTGCGGGCTGGGTGGCCATTTTCTCGGTATAGTAGTTTATACGCTCGATATAGCGCATATCGCTGCCCTCACGGTTTAAGAGCATATCGGCGGCAGCGGCGGTGTTCATAAGAAGATCCTGCGAGGGGTTAGCGATAGCCATAGTAAGGCCTGCGGCAATACTCATAGCGAGGAATGCGGTATTGACAAAGCCCCTCTCGGGCAGGCCGAATGAGATATTTGAAAGGCCGCATACCGTAGCAAGGCCACGCTGCTTACAATGCTCAAAGGTGGCAAAGCAGTTAAGGGCTGATGCTTTATCAGCGCCGACTGTTCCCACAAGAGCATCTACCACGATATCGGTCTCCTTAAAGCCGACAGCGAGGGCACGGTCGATAGCGGTATCGACTATGCGGTGTTTTTCTTCTATTGTTTTTGGTATGCCCACATCATCAATAGGCAGGAAGATGAACATAGCGCCGTATTTTTTAGCCATTTGAAGCATAGGCTCAAACTTTGCGGCCTCGTAGTTTATGGAGTTGATAAGCGCACGGCCGGGGTATATACGAAGTGCTGCCTCGATGACCTCGGGATAGCTTGAATCTATACACAGCGGCAGGTCGCTTATCTGGGAAAGCTCGTTTATGACGTTTATCATAGTCTGCTTCTCGTCGATATTGCCCATACCGCAGTTTACATCGAGGATAGATGCGCCTGCTGCTGCCTGCTCACGGGCAAACTTACGCACGATATCGAGCTTACCGTCGATAAGCTCGGCCTGCAGGGCCTTTTTGCCTGTAGGGTTTATACGCTCGCCGATAACGAGAAAGCGCTCGCCGGGCATTATCTTTACAGCCTTACGCTCGGAGCAGATAACACGCTGACCGACTTTTCTGACAGTTTTACGCTCGGTCTTATCGAGGGCTGTTTTGAGAGCTTTGATATGCTCGGGCGTTGTGCCGCAGCAGCCGCCCATTATACTTGCGCCCATAGCTGCAAGAGATGCGGAATACTGCGCAAATTCCTCGGGGGACATCTTATAGACCGTCTGCCCGTTTTCAAGCTCGGGCAGGCCTGCGTTTGCCTTGACTATAACGGGAATATCGGAATACTCGATAAGCGTCTGGACTATATCAGACATTTTATCGGGGCCTGCGCCGCAGTTGATACCCACAGCGTCAACGCCCAGGCCCTGCAATACTGTAGGCACGCACTCGGGCGGCGTGCCGAAGAGGGTACGGCCGTCTGTCTCGAAAGTAAGGGTCGCCATAATAGGCAGGTCGGTCACCTCACGGACAGCAAGCACGGCGGCACGGGTCTCTTGCAGGCTCATCATAGTTTCAATAACGAACAGGTCGGCGCCTGCGTCAGCGATAGCCTTTGCCTGCTCACGGTAGACGTCAACAAGCTCTTCAAACTGCAAGTCACCGAGGGGGAAGAGCTGTTTACCCGTCATAGTGATATCGCCTGCGACATAGGCCTTATCGCCCACGGCTTCTTTTGAGAGCTTAACGAGGGCTGTGTTCATCTCGACAAGCTTATCCTGCAGATCATACTCGGCAAGCTTTATTCGGTTAGCGGTAAAGGTTGAGGCATAGACTATATCTGTGCCTGCGTCAACGAAAGCCCTTTGAAGCTGTATCAGGGCATCGGGGTGGTCGAGCACCCATTGTTCGGGGCAGACGCCCACGGGCATACCCGCCTTTTGAAGATTAGAGCCTGTAGCCCCGTCAAGTATCACAAAGCGCTCGTTACACAGAGCACGGAATTCTTCTCTGGTCATTGGTCATTCCTCCGTAATAATGCTAAGACAATAGTCAGTACATACACAATTATTATAGCATTTTACGAGGGATATTGTCAAGAGATTCCGCACCTTTTAAAGAAATCAGCGCTTGATTCGCCGTAGGGGCGGTTGAAGCGTTTAAGGCCGTAGAGGTCGTCTTCGCTTTCGATGATATTTACACCCTCCTCACAGCCGAGGGTGGCGTCGAAGCCTGCACTTTTGACGATAGCGGCGGTATCTTTACTGCAAAGGCCGTAGGGGTAGGTGAAAGCATTCGGCTCGAAGTCACAGTATTCTCTGAAAAAGCGCTGTGCCTTGAAGATATCGCCAAGCAGGCGTGAGCGGTAGGTGTCATCGCTCTCGCCCTCGGCACGCAGAACGCCCTGTCTGCTATCAAGCGAGTGCATATCAAAGCTATGGCAGGCGATCTCAACAAGTCCTGTAGCACGCAGTTTTTTGATATCATCAGCATCGAGGTAGGAGTAGTTTTCATCGGGGCTTGCCTCCTCTCCTGCGGCAAAGCTCCACTCACCGACGCAGGAAACGGTCATTTTAAAGCCGTGTTTTTTGATTATCGGCAAGGCACGGGTAAGGGCGTTCAAGTGCCCGTCATCGAGGGTGATGATAACGGGTTTATCGGGCAGTTCCTCGCCGTAGCGCAGGTGTCTTACAAGGTCATTGACTGTAACGGCGGTGAAGCCCTGCTGTTTAAGGAAGATGACATCTTCTTCAAAGGTCTGGGGGCTTACCACATACTCGCCGAGTCGGCTCTCGTCACGGGATATGCTATGATACATTATAACAGGCACGCAGAGCTTACCCTCGTCGGCAGAGCTGACGTAAGGGGCGGGGAGAATAATGGCGAGAATTACTGCTAACGCCACGGCGGCGGATATGATGAGCAGGGGTTTTAGTCTGATAGTCAGAAACATTGGAAGGACTCCTTTTATATAGGTAACAGGTTTTGTGCATTGATAAACTCAGGTGTATATTGGTATACACTACCAATATATATTAATGTTTTCGTTATATTATACATTATATTCGTCTTTATGTTGTGCAATTACAAGAAAATTGAATAAAAGGGGTTGAAATTATTGTGCAATTGTGATATAATATATGCGGGTAACTATTTTAACATGGAGGTAAACTGCCGTGAAATCTATACGTTCTAAAATTCTTGTAACTATGCTGGGCGTAACAATAATTACCAGCTTTATTATAATACTGATATTTATGCTTTATGTACGTGCTTCGGGTAAGAACGCTGTTGAGAGCTTTGTGCCTGCGGTGTCGTTTGACGTATCAAGAAGTATCGACAAGTCGGTAGACAGCTACGGGCTTGCGGTATCAAAGGTGGCGGCAAGGATATCAGAGAAGACCTCACCCGCAGAGATAAAGCCGATGTTTGACAAAGAGACATTTGTCGGCGTGGGCGTTTACAGTTCGGCGGGCACATTAGATCCGAACTCAGAGGCGATAATAAGCAAGGTCATTGACGAGCAGACGCTGAGAAAGGCGCTGAGCGTTGCCTGCTACTGCTGCAACACGGATCTTGTGGAGGTTGACGGCAAGTACTACATAGGCTATGTATGCGGCGTCGGCAAAATGGACACGGCGTCAAGCGACAGAATAGCTGTTGTTGCCTGTCTTGATGACATACTTAAAGACATGAACGAAGTTTCCGACAAGTCGAAAACGAATATCGTGGTTATAGACGCTGACAGCAACAAGGTAATGCTGGCGTCTGACAATTCTGCTTTCGGTGCGGGAACAGACATAAGCGAGGGCGATTACAGCGAACTCAATGACGCATACTCGGCGTCACTCGAATCAGATGTGGCAGAGAGCTGCAAGCTTGACGGCAAGCAGAGGATAATCGCTGCAAGCAAGCTCAAAAACATTGACGCAAACGTTCTTTGCTACACCACAACGGACGTTTTCATGGGCATTGAGACATCTACCTACATAATAATAGTTGTAACGGCGGTAGTGCTGATAGCGGGAACGCTCATCGTGGCGATGTTCTTCTCAAGAAACATATCAAAGCCTATCGTTTCCACCACAGACAGAATCAGAAAGCTTGCACAGGGCAACCTGACTGAGCCTGTTGCGGTATGGGATTCAAAGGACGAGCTGGGAATACTCACAAACTCGCTCGAAGAAACGATAATGTCTTTAAGGCAATACATATCCCTTATCAATGCGGGGCTGACACAGATATCCGAGGGCAACCTCTCACACCGCATGGAGGGCAACTTCAAGGGCGACTTTGTAAAGATAAAGGACACATTCAATTACATCTTGGAGGCGCTTTCCGAGACATTCGTATCAATAAACACTGCGGCTGAGCAGGTGAACACGGGTGCTTCTTCCGTTTCGGATTCGGCACAGGTGCTCTCACAGGGCTCGACAAGGCAGGCAAGCTCGGTAGAAGAGCTTTCGGCAACGCTTACGGGCGTATCCAAGCAGATAAGGCAGAACTCTGACGACGCTAAGAACGCTTACAACATAGTATCTGAAAACACGGCGGCTATCAACAACTGCAACGACGACATGGGCAATATGCTCTCGGCTATGGAGCAGATAACAGAGGCCACCGACGAGATCTCAAAGATCATCAAGGTCATCGACGAGATATCTTTCCAGACGAACATACTCGCACTCAATGCGGCTGTTGAGGCGGCAAGAGAGGGCTCGAAGGGCTTCGGCGTTGTTGCTGACGAAGTAAGGCGGCTTGCTTCACGTTCGGCAGAGGCGGCAAAGCAGACCTCACAGCTTATTGAAAACTCGACAAATGCCGTTGAGCGTGGCTCGGACATAGCAAAGGAAACGGCGAAGTCGCTTGAGGAGATAGTTGTAGGCTCTGACAACATCAAGGGTCTTGTCAAGAACATCACAGACGCTTCAGAAGCACAGGCTGAGGCGATAGTTCAGATAAACACGGGCGTTGACCAGATAAGTGCCGTTGTTGCGAACAACACGGCGGCGGCTGTCGGCATAGCTTCGGCTTCTGAGGAGCTTTCGGGTCAGTCGCTTGTTCTCAAGAACATGATAGCGAGATTCAAGCTCACAGAGGGTGCTGGCGGCGGTGGCAGCGTTACCCCTGCGGCAAGCGCAAGGAGCAAGTTCGATTACGATGATGACGACATGGAGGCACCTGTTCACGCATCGACGATATCGAAATTCGCATACCCCGATGATGACGATGATGACGAGCCTGCGGCACCTGCATCGAAGTTTGATTACCCCGACGATGACGACGATGAGCCTGCGGCTTCACCGGTATCGAAGTTTGATTATCCCGACGACGATGACGAGCCTGCACCTGCAAAGCCCGCATCGAAGTTCGATTATCCCGATGATGACGACGAGCCTGCCCCGGTATCGACTCCCGGCACAAGCTTTGTTTATCCCGATGATGAGGACTTCGGCTCGGACGATGAGGACATAACTATCGACTTGGATGATGAGGACGATAAATACTAAGCAGATGTAAGAAATCAGAGGTAAGAGGTGAGACGGAAATAGAGTTTCCTGATTCTTGCTTCTTGCCTCTTTGATTTGACAGAGGGTGAGGGTGTATTATGACAATTAAGACCTTGATACCTTTTTTGGAAGAAAATATGAAGGAGTTCAAACTTCATTGTTCGATTGGCACCGATAATGTTTATGATGAATTGAACGATTTTCTTGTGGGCAAGTTCGAGGAAAACCAGTCTTTGCAAAGCAAAAAGAATTTTGAAAGAAAATATATTCTTTCTGTGATTTACTGTAATAAAGATGAATGGCTTTTTGCGGGAATTTACGAAAGTCTTGGCGCAAAAGAAAACCCAGACGGCGGCTATATTTACGATACTCGTCTTACCGAATATGGCAAAGAGTATATAGGTAGAGCTGTATTTAAATTTGAAAAAACTTTCAGAGCTTCATATTTGTGCTTGGAAAAATATATTGACAAATTTGAACTGATAGAAATAAAAAGAGAGCCAATAAAACCCTCATTTCCCGGTTATGATAGAGTAAATGTAACTTGGAAAGAACTGAATATGTGGATAGACACCGACTCTTGGAAAACTGCGCTTCAGAATCAAAAAGGTGTGTATCTTATAACCGATACACACACGGGAAAGCGATATGTCGGTGATACCTACGGTGAGGAAATGATTTGGGGCAGGTGGAAGGATTATATAAACACGGGTCATGGCGGAAATGTCGAACTAAAGAATCTAGAATTTGAGTATATAAAAGAGAATTTCACATATACCATTCTTGAATGCTTTAAAGGTACTACTGAAAAGGATATCATTGAAAAAAGGGAAACATGGTGGAAAGATGTATTACTAACACGAATAAAAAAATATGGATATAATGATAACTGAAAGGACTTGATAAAAATGAAAAAGCGCATAGGCATACTTACAAGCGGGGGCGACTGTCCGGGACTTAATGCTACGATAAGGGGTGTGGCCAAGGCCGTTTATCACAAATTCGGTGATGATGTGCAGATAATCGGCATAAATGACGGCTACTACGGGCTTATAAACAATATGTGCAAGGAAATGACGCCGAATGACTTTTCGGGCATACTCACAACGGGCGGAACTATTTTCGGCACGAAGAGAACGCCTTTCAAGATGATGCAGGTTGTTGAGGACGACAAGGTGGACAAGGTAAAGGAGATGAAAGCCACCTACAAAAAGCAGAAGCTTGACTGTCTGCTCACCCTCGGCGGCAACGGCACACACAAGACTGCAAATCTTCTCTCGGAAGAGGGCTTGAACGTCATAGGTCTGCCCAAGACGATAGACAACGACATCTGGGGAACTGATGTGACATTCGGATTCCACACGGCGGTAGGCACAGCGACTGATGTTATAGACAGGCTGCATACCACGGCAAACTCTCACGGGAGGATACTCTGCGCCGAGATAATGGGCAACAAGGCAGGCTGGCTGACTTTATATGCAGGCGTTGCTGGCGGTGCTGACATAATAGTTCTGCCGGAGATACCCTACGACATAGAGAAGCTTGCAGAGACCTGCGTAAAGCGCAACGAGGCTGGCAAGAAGTTCTCGATCATAGCGGTCGCAGAGGGGGCTTTTGACAAGAAAGAAGCCAAGATGAAGAAGAAAGAGCGTGCTGCAAAGCGTGCAGAAGCAGGCATAACCACTGCCACCACGAGGATAGCTGCGAACATTCAGAACATGACGGGTTATGAAACGAGAGTTTGCGTGCCGGGGCATATGCTCAGAGGCGGCAGCCCCTCGGCTTATGACAGGATACTTGCGACACAGTTCGGCACATATGCGGCCAAGCTGATAGCCGAGGAGAAATACGGCAGGGCTGTTGCGATGATAGACTCGAAGGTGGGCGCTAATCTCTTAAAGGACGTTGCAGGCAAGACGAAGTTCGTGCCGGAGGACGATCAGATGGTAATGTCGGCAAGGGCGTTGGGGATATCGTTTGGTGATTAAGGCATTATAATAGTTCAAGCCCCCGAGATCATTTCCCGGGGGCTTTGCCATATCTGTTTATTTATCTATCGTATATCTTTTGCCCATAAACTCAAAGCTCTCAACGTCCTTTGCGTCGAGGATTATCTCTCCAAAGAAGTACTGTGACTGGCCATCTTTTATAGAGCCGCTGCCCGATACCTGAGTTCTTGTGTATTCCTGCTTGCTGCCGTCCTTCATAGTGACTGTGAATATCACTTCATTGTTCCAGTTGTCCCAGTCGTCCTGAGTGAAGCTGTCAGTTGTTCCGTCAAGAGTCTCTTTGGATATCTCTACCTCGTCTTCTATTTCTAAGCTCATATCGGTGAGTTTTGCTTTAACGCCGTCATCTCTGATAAAATCGTAGCTTTCAAGGTTCTTGTTAAGCTCTACCTCTATCTCGCCTAAATATTCGCCGCGCTCAGATATACCCTCATCAGGAACAAAAAGCTCATAAGCCTTGACTATTAGCTTTATCGGCTCGGCTGTCTTTGTTTCCACTGTAAAGTCGAAAGATTCATACCTATCGTCGGCTATTCTCTTGCCGCGCCCCCAGCCCTGCTCAGTAAACAGGTCGTTTTCGGGGTCGACGGGTACAAGGTCAAAGTCATAGTTCGCCGTATTTCTCATTTTTTCCAAGCCTATATCGTCTATGGCTTCGATAGTGATGAAAAACTCTGCCTGCCTGCCGTCGCAGGCGCCAAGCTCCTGCGTTATTTTGAGGTGGTCGCATATCTTTTCGTTATCGGGGATAAGGCCTTTCTCGTCAAGCTTACTTGCGGCGTTATCGCCATACTGGACGTTTATCATCTCGTCATGCTCTTCCTTGGTAAGGCTCACATCACGTATCTTAGCGGCTGCTGTGACGGTCAGCGCTGCTGCTGCGAGAATTGCTGCGGTGACGGTTATCTTTTTACGTATATTTGTCTTTTGCTCTTTCATTGTTATCCCTGCCTTTCTGCTGACTTGGGAGAGTATTCTTTGCTTTTGGCTGCGGGGCAGGGTATCTTTTTTTGCGGAATCTTCGAGGATATCCGCTATCATCATAACCTCCTGCTCTGACAGGCTATCGGCAAGCTGTGAAAGCTGTATGCTCATTATTCTCCCTCCTTTAGTATTTCCCGAAGCTTATCTATACCACGGGATATTCGTTTATTGACTGTGTTCGGTTTCATAGAAAGAGCCTGCCCGATCTCCTTTGAGCCTTGCCCAAGATAATAGCGGCGGATAAATATCTCGCTGTCGGGAGCGCCGAGGCGTCTGATAGCTTCAAGCAGCTCGCTCGGCTCGGCGTAGATATCCTCACAGGGGATATCGTTTGCATAGTCGAGGGGGAGAGTTTCCTCCCTCTTACAGCGTGAGCGGAAAATATCGGTACAATGGCGTTTAGCGATGACCGAAAGCGGCGCTATCACCGAGCGCAGCGCCTTACCCTCCTTAAGAGCATAGGCATAAAGCTGCATAAAAACATCGCTGACGGCTTCTTCGATATCCTCGCTCGTGCAGACGTCACTCAGCTTACTGCGGGCTATCTTATACACATAGGCCGAGTAAAGCCCGACCGCCTGCCTAAGCCCCTCCTGCGGGTCATCGTAAAACAGCAGGGCAAGCTCTTTATCATTCATCTATGGATACCTCACTTTGAAACGTTTCATAATATACAGTCGATAAGAAGAACAGAATAGTGACAAGGCTGTGGAAAAAATGCATAATTCATAATGCATAATTGATGTATCGCCTGCGGCAATGGATTTTAATACGGCTTCGCCGTAACGAAAGAATAACCCCGAGGGATTTTGGTTTCCCTCGGGGTATTGTTTTGTCAGTTGATAATCATCGGCGCAAGCCGCCTGGCGCACCATAATTATGCATTATTTTTTCGTGTGCTTTATCCTCTTACGCTTATTGCGGGAGCTTTTTTTGGAGACAAGGGCAACTATCACCACAAGGATAATTATAAGCACGATGCCGACTGCGGCTATGAGCTTTTTGATATCGCCCGAGCTCTTTTCGAGGGAAAGCTTGCGGGTGGTGGTGACGGTGCTTTCGGGGGTGCTCTCGGGGGCAGAGGTAGTGGTGACGTCCTGAATGAAACTCTGCTCCTCCTCCTCGGTCATACGGGAGATATGGAAGGTATAGACAGTCTCATTATCCGCATAGTCACGCACGGCGATAGTACGGGTGATAATGCCGTCATAGACGTTCTCATCGCCTGTATACCATATATAGCCGTTTTCAATTGACGGCACACCCTCTAAATCGAGCCATGTGCAGTCGTGGGGCACTTTGATATCATACTCCAGCACATCATATGAGAATGCGGGGGAGATATAGCCTGTTGATATCTTAACGGCGCTGAGCTTGCCCTCGGGCACGGAGCCGTCGGCGGGCTTTGCGGTTTCGGTGGTGGTTGTGGTAGTCTGCTCGGTATCAGTCTCGCTCTGCGAGGTTGTCTGCTCGGTGAAAGTCGTGGTGCTCTCGTCGGGTTTTTCGGCGGCGGTGGTAGTGGTGGCAGGCTTGGTGGTAGTCTCGGCGCTGCCCTGCACCTCAATGCTTGCCTCAGCCGAGGGGCTTCTTATACCGTTCTGGCCGCTGTCGGTTATCTGGCAGTTAACGAGCCTAATAAAGCCGTCACCCTCGCCGATAGTCTTGAAAACTATATTCATAGAATAGACGCCCTCGGCGCCCGTATCGGTGAACGCCCTTACCGTGAGCGTGCCACGGCCTGCGAAGCTTACATCATCGCAGCTGACGTATTCGAGGACTTTATCGTTATAGCTGATGCTGCCCTGAATATCGGCGATATCGTTCTTATCGCTGCGGAAGGTCACGGTGGCCATTACCTCATCGCCCAGGAAGGTATGGGGCTTTGAGAGATATATCTGCACCGTATCTTCGGCAAGCGCCGCAGGGGCGATTATCATGAGCAAAGCCGCAGTCAGCAGCAGGGTAACTATGCGCTTTATCACAGGGGCATCTCCTTTCTTTTATCACGTACTCTATTATTATATATCAATTATGTTTTTTAGTCAAGTATATAAATCTAAGGATTTTATGTAATAGTGAAGCGGCAAAAACAAACACCCCGAACAGCTTTCGGGGTGCGTTTTCAGCAATCAATTGATGAGTAGTATTCTTCAAGTCTCGGCCTTGCCTTGATATAGTATGGTTCAAGGCGCTTATCGAAGTGCTTGCCCATACCCTCGGTGATGATATTATTTGCCTGCTCAAAGCTCATCTTTTCTTTATAGACACGCTTGCTCACAAGGGCGTCGTAGACGTCGGCAATTGCCATTATCCTCGCTTCGAGGGGGATATTCTCGCCTTTCAAGCCCTCGGGGTAGCCCGAGCCGTCCCACCTTTCGTGGTGGTAGTGGGCAACATTTTCGGCTATGATATGGAACCTCACATCATCTGTAGACTTAAGAATCTCGTGGACTATACGTGCGCCCTCTGCGGCGTGGGTCTTCATTATGGCGTATTCCTCGTCGGTGAATCTGCCCTCTTTACAGAGAATCTCGTCCTTGACGGCTATCTTGCCGAGGTCGTGCATAGGTGCGGCCTTGATAAGGTCTTTACAGAACTCATCATCAAGCTCGAAGTCGCTGCCCTTTCTTATCTCGTCGATAAGTATACGCACGCCCTCACTCGTTCTTCTGATATGGCCGCCCGTGGAGTTATCACGGCTTTCAACCATAGTCGCCATACTGAGGATAAGGTTATCGTGCATCTCAACGATATGGCGGGTCTTTTCGGCGACCTCCTGCTTAAGCTCGGTATTGAAGCTGTCAAGCAGGGTGATATACTGCTGATTCTGGGTATCGTCGGTGATTATCAGCTGGTAGCCCCTTTTCCGCCTGCCGTCGGAGAGGTAGTTGACATCTATGAGGTAGGTCTTATCGTCCTTTTGGTAGTAGAACTTATCGTTGCGGTTGTTTTCCTTAAAGCTTTCAAGCCACACAAGGGCTGTCTTTTTCATAAAGTCGTTTCTGCTTATGGGCTTATCGACGGTTATATTCAAAAGCTCGGGGAAGATAGTTTTTGCAGTTTCATTCGAGCCGAGGTATTTAAGCCCGAAGTCAAAGGAAACAAAGCCTGTATCTCCCTTCTGAACGAGGGAGTCGATTACCGTATCGGAAATATCATAGAGCACCAGCCTATGGACGATTATGAGGTAGACCACAAGTGCCACGTCATAGGCGAAGGGGATAAGCTCAACATCGGGGAAGAAGTCAAAGGTCTTGGAAAGCTTTCTGCCCACAAAGAAGCTGAACACCGACAAGGCCTCGGGGAGAGCCAGCAGGTAGATGAACTTTCTTGAAACCTGATTATTCTTGAAATAGCTATAGGCTATAGCGGCTATGCCCATAAGGAAATAGATTATGACCATAGCGTAGAAGAACTTATGCAGAGGGCCGTATTCCTTTACGAGAACCGCAGAGCCGTTTTCGACCTTATATTCAACGCTTTTATAGTATAGTTCATTCTCGCCTATTTGCAGGGTGAATGAGAACACCACGGTGCAGACAAGGTACATTATGAGCCGCACATAGCGGTTAAGCTTGATATCACACAGGCTGAAAACTATCAACGTCAGCAAAAGTATAAGATAGCAGGAGCCTATATATATTATCTTGTTTGCGATCATAGCCGTTTCGGGAGTATCGGCACGGCCGAGGAAAACGTACCCGAGGTTGCTAAGCGGCACAAGTATGAACACCAGCGATATATGCACATCAAAGTGCCTGTGGTATATAAAGCTGTAAATAAGCATCAGCACCACCGAGACGGCGAATGCCGAGATATAGTAAATATCCGCCAAACAGCGGCACCACCTTCCTCAATGCACAATGCAACAATGCACAATGCACAATTACGTAGTATATCAACTTATATTATACAATAAAACAGGTCAAAAGTCAATCAAACAGTTATTAATTCCTGCAGCGAAGCCGCACACCTTGATTATGCATTATGAATTATGCATTATGCATTAATAAGGTTTCCCCGCCGAACGGGGCGCAAGGCCTCGGGGCGGGGAAGGAGAAAAATAGAAACAGGCTTAGGTTTTGTCGCTTTCCTCATAGGTATCATAAACGACATTTGACTTCGGCTGGGGGTTGCTGCCCATAGCCTCGCTCTTTTCGGGGAGAATGATAGCTGCCACGAAATATGCGAGCAGCCCCGTGCCTGCGCCGAACACAAGCAGCACGACGATAAGCCTTACCACGCTTACGTCCATATTAAGATACTCGGCAAGGCCTGCGCACACGCCGCATATCATCTTGTTATTTGAGTCTTTATAGAGTTTTTTCTGTTCGTTCATAGATTATCGCTCCTTTACTTATTTATATATTCTATCAAGCCGTCAAGGTATTCCTTATCAGCCCAGTCGCAGGGGGTATCTTTGGCTTCTAACAGGCCACGCTCCCACACCGCAAGGTCTTGCGGCGGCTTTTTTGAAACGCTTTTGATAAGCATTTTGCAAAGCGTTCTATGGGCAAATGACATACTGTTAAGATCAAACGTCCCTCTGCAATAAAAGCAGGGTATATCTTCAAGGCCGTCTTTCATATTCTGCTGCCTTACCTGTCTATCGGCGTCTTCATCATAGGGGGAAGCACAGCAGTAATAAACGGCGAGCTTTTTGCCGCCAAGGGCGGATATATTCTTTCTCAAAAAGCCAAGCCCTGCAATACTGCCCGCATATATACCGCCGCCGAGAATGACCGTATCATAGCCCGAAAGGGCGTTTATATCGGCTTTTTTAGTCTCAAGGGTTTCAAAGCCCGTGGCTTGATGCAGCCAGTCGGCGTATTTCTTTGACGAGCCGTATTTTGATGTGTAGAGAATAATACCTTTCATGAATGCAGTCTCCTTATCTTTTGTGCTGCGCTTACTCGAAATAGATATCGCAGTCGCCAAGGCCGCTGGATATCTTCATATCATAATCCTTATCGGAAACGCTGCTGCCGCCCTCATGGATATCAGCATTGTCTTCCTTGATATGGTAGTTATTGCTGCTGTTTTTTACGTGGAGCTTGACATTGCCCACGCCGCAGCTTATCTTTGAATCGCCCACAAAGCCTGCGAGGTCTACATTGCCCACACCTGCGGAGAGGTGGAAGTCTTCAAAGTTTATGCCTGTGCCGTCGATATTGCCGACACCTGCCGAGAGATGACCCTCATCGGCCTTGACGTCGGTTATATCAACATTACCAACACCTGCCGAGAGGTGGAGAGTCTTACACTCACAGCCCTTGAAAACAAGGTCGCCCACGCCTGCGCTTATATGAACTTCGTCATAAAGCTTTTTGGGGATAGTGATAGTCATTTTGCCGTCGTCATCATCAAAGAGCTTGTCGAGGTCGCCTATGGAGTGTATCTCATCAAGTCTTGAAAGGTCGGGCAGCCAGAAGTGGAAGCTGAGCTTGCCGAGCTTAATGTTCTCGTCCTTAGGCTCGAATCTGAATGTACCTTCAAAGTTCTCGACTTTATAGGAATCCTTAGCATAGTCTTCTGCTTCTATCTTTATACGGTCGGTGCTGTCATCAAAGATAATAGTATAGTCATTTGAATCGAGGGATATCTTTATATCCTCGATACCCTCGGCGGAGTATTCTTCGGTGAATGATTCACGGCTGCCGGAGCGTGAGGCGGTCTTATACTTTGACATATCGGTATTATTCACAGCGATAATGCCTATTACAAGCACTATCACGCCGAGAATAAGAATGGTAAGACCGGCTATATTTTTCTTTTTGCTTTCCATATCCATACCCCCTTATGCGTTCTGTGCCTTTGACTTATTTACAAGGTTTTTGATAGTATCTATCGCCCACTTGACAAGGCTTACAAGCAGCTCGAACGCCCATTTTACAAGCGGGAAGATGAGCAGTATATCAAGTGCTATAACTATAAGGCCGACACCGAGAATGATAAGCCCGATAGGGGGTATCTTTATAAGGTAAACAAAGCCTGCAACAGTAAGGCCGACCCCTGCTGCGGTGAATGTAACAACAAGGCCAATAGCTACGCCTATAAGACCCATAAGCACGCCGAATGCAGTACCCAGCACGCCGCCCCAGAGGGGAGAGGTGACAAGTATCAGAGCGACTATAATAACTATCTTTGTGCTCTGGCTCATATTGTTAAAATCATTTTTAAGGTTCTCAAAGAATGAGGGGGCAGCGCCGTTATTATTCTGCGCTGTGTTCTGATTTGCGTTCTGGCCGCCCTGCTGAGGTCTGACGGCTTCGTCTATCATAAACTCAGGTCTGCCGTCGGGGGAGATACCGTTATCTGAAAGTATCTGCCTTGCGATAGTATCGGGGTCATCAAGCTCATTGAGTATCTTCTGCTCATCTATTGGGCCTGCCTCGTCAAAAAGCTCATCGTAATATCTTAATGCGTCCTCCCTGTCCTCCTCATTAAGAGGCATCAGGCGATTTTCAAGGGCGCTCATAAATTCTGTCCTGTTCATATCTTTCTCCTCCAATAAAGTCACTGGTCAAGTATCTTATCTACCATTTCCTTATGGTGCTGCCACTCTGATTTATACTCTTCAAGAGCCAAGATGCCCTTGGCAGTCACCCTATAATAACGTCTGTTGCGCCCCATATACTCTCTGTCATAGGTCTCAAGCAGGAGATTTTTCTGCAATCGCCTTAGCACAGGGTAGAGGGTCGATTCGCTGACGTCTGCCACTTCTCGCAAGTTTCTGGTTATCTCATAGCCGTAGGTATCTTCCTTTTCGACTATGGCCAGCACCATTGAATCAAGCAGCGCCGCACTTATCGGAAAGCCCATATCTCAACCTCCTTTTTATAAATGCACAATTGTTGTATGCCCATACGGGTCTATATGTCTTATCCTTTGTCTGTAACAATATTATATCACGTATAATATTGTTTGTCAATACAATATATTGAATTTTATAATATTTGTCGGATAATAATAATGCGTGACAAATAAATGGGGCCGGCTTTGGTGATATTTGCACAAAAGTTGATTGTTTTTACATATTATAGTACGCAAAAATGTACATTTCTATATTGACAAGAGGGGCAGATTGTGATATAATTACAAATGGGTTACAACTTATTGCATACTTATATGACGGCTTCAGGGCTTATAATTATGCTTTATAATAAGGAAGGAAGTATTTATTCAATGAAAATAGGAAAGAGAGTGGTTTCGCTCACGGCGTGTGCGGTGATGCTGATGTCGGCGGGGGCGCCGATATCAGATGAAAGCGGGCTGTTTGAGCCTGCCATAATAGCAAGCGCAAAGGATGACGACAATGAAGCCAAGACACCTGCGCAGGCGGAAATAAAAAGCTACAGCGCCGACAGCACATCTGTTACCATAAAATGGGGAAAGATTGCGGGCGTCAAGGGCTACAGGGTTTACAGGCTCGAAGGCGGAAAGTACAAAAAGGTAAAGGACGTCAGCGCCAAGACTACAAGCCTTAAAATCACAGGGCTTAAGGCAAACACCAAATACAGCTTCAAGGTAAGGGGCTATGCCAAGGACGCAGGCGGCAACACCGTCTGGGGCAAGATAAGCAAGGCCTACGCTGCCACGACTGCACCAAAAAGCGGCAAGGCATACAAGATAAAGAGCGTGAGTGTCAAGAGCTTTGAGAACGAATACAAGCAGGCAGACACAAAGGTAACGCTCAAATGGGGCAAGACGGCCTGCACGGGCTATGCGGTATACGCCTACAACTTCTATGACGGAAAGTGGGACAGGATAGCTGTTACAAAGGGAGCGAACAGTACATCTATCACACTTTACAAATATTCATATGCCAAGGGGCAGAAGCTGATGCTTGACACTTCGGGGCAGGGTTACAACAACGGATACCGTTTCTGCATAAGGCCGTTTTGCAAGGACTCGGCAGGCAACGGAGTGGCGTATGCTAAGTGCTTCAAGGCAAAGGAAGCGTACTATGACATAGCAGAGCTTGAAGAATTCTACGGCGAGCAGTACAAGCTGCTTGCTAAGATGCTGCCAAAGGCAAAGACGGGCGTGCCGACGGATGAATATGATTTCTACACCACATCAAAGAACAAGACCACGGGTGCGATAAGCTCGGTAAAGCAGAAATACTACGTCAGCGACAAGAGCAAGGCGGTATATGCAAAGTTTGCAAAGGCGCACTTTAAGTCGGGCTGGACTGATGCACAGAAGATACTCTACACCCTCAACTGGATAAACAGAAACATCAAGTACGACTATGACGGCAAGGCGGGGTATGACCAGTATCTTGAAAACGTGCTGGAAGAGAAGCTGGGCGCCTGCGACAGCTACAACGGCGCTATATCTGAAATGCTGTCTATTATGGGCTACAAGGGGTATTATCTGCAATGCATGGACCCCACATCGTGGACAGGCGGCGGATTCGGGCAGCACTACAGGACAGAGATAAAGATAGGCAAAAAGACCTACAGCTTTGAAACGGGCGAGGGCAACTGGTACTGGCTGTTCAGGGAATACGATCAGGTGCCGTTATCTAAGAAGGGAAAATAACAATGCATAATGCATTATTATAATTGAAGGAAGGAAGTATTTATTCATGGAGCTTAAAAAGAAAGTTGTATCGCTTACGGCGTGTGCTGTAATGCTGATGTCGGCGGGGGCGCCGATAATGAACGAGGCGGGGATATTTGAGCCGCCTGTAAGGGTAAGCGCAAGAGCTGCACCCGAGAACGAGGGCAAGACCCCGGGGCAGGTAGTGATGAAAGGCTACAGCGCTGACTCTACATCTATAACACTAAAATGGAAAGAGCCTGAGAACGCATACGGCTACAAGGTTTATCTTTTCAAAGACGGCAAGTACACCACGGTAGCGAAGATAGACACCTATGCTGACAAAAAGAAGATAACAGGGCTTAGCGCAAACCATGAATACACATTCAAGGTAAGAGCTTACAACCTTGACAAGAACGGCAAAAAGGTCTGGGGCAAGTCGAGCAAGGCGTTTACGGCGACAACTGCGCCTGTAAGCTCCAAGGACTACAAGATAAAGAGCGTAAAGGTAAAGCTCGGCAGCGAGCACTACTACTACGGCTACGGCGATGACACAACGGTAACGCTCAAATGGGGCAAGACCGATTGCAAGGGCTATGTGATATACGCTTACAACAACTGGGATAACAAGTGGGACAAGGTGGCTGTTATAAAAGACAGCGCAAAGACCAGCGTGAAGCTCGGTCTGTACACCAGGCTGACAGGGCAGAAGAAAACACTATCCGAAACCGGCTCGGGCGGAACAAAGGGCTACCGCTTCTGCGTAAGGCCTTACAATCAGGACTCGGCAGGCAACGGCACGGCTTATGCAAAGTGCTTCAAGGCAAGCGAGGCATACTATGACATAACAGAGCTTGAGCGGGCATTCGGCAGCGAATACGAGCTGCTTGCAAAGATGCTGCCCAAGGCAAAGGCTGCTGATGCGCCCGATTACTACTACACCTATTCGACATCAAAGGACGCAAAGACGGGAGCTATAAGCTCAACAAAATATAAGTCATACGTTAGCCAGGCGAGCAGAGATGCTTATGCGAAGTTTGCAAAGGCACACTTCAAGTCGGGCTGGACTGATGCGCAGAAGATACTCTACACACTCAACTGGATAAACAAAAACAACGAGTACGACACAAATTATGTTGCAAATGCAGGCGGGTATTTTGCAAACGTGACTGTTCAGAAGCTGGGGCAGTGCAACAGCTACAACGGCGCTATTGCAGAGATGCTGACGATACTGGGTTACAAGGGGCACTATTTACAGTTTATGGATCCCAGCGTGCGCGACTGGCAGCACTACCGCACCGAGATAAAGATAGGCAAGAAGACATACAGCTTCGAATCGGGCGAGCCGGGCTGGTGCTGGCTATTTGAGGAGTATGACGAGGTACCGCTTTCAAAGAAGGCGCCTAAGAAGACCACAAAATAATAAACTAAACAGAGGTATCGTTTAAAAAGCGATACCTCTTATTTATTGTTATAGAATATCATTATTTAGGCGGATGGATTGAGTGGGAGAATAATATGTCCGAAATCCCACGCTTGCGGGAGAGGATATCGCCTCGCCTGCGCTCGGCTCTTGCCGCCTGACGGCGGCGCCGCAAAGCGGTCTCGGCGCTATGGCGCCTCAACATTTGCGGCGGGGCGGCGAACATTATTGTTCTTCATAATGCTATTTGTATCATTATGTTTGGCGGTTTATAGTACTTAGTTCGCCGCCTTGGCGCCTGTCGGCGATTGGGGCTCAGCCTGTACTCAATCAAGCTTGCTTGATTGAGTACGACCCCGCTGGGGCCAGCCCCCGTCCCCGCAAGCCCTTTTTGAGGAAAAGGGCCCCTCCGAAAACCTTCTTGTGATTGTGTTTCGGAAGGATAACCATATTATATATTCATTTCCATATCAAAGCTTTTGACGTTGCCTTTGACCGATTCGGAGACACCGTAGTTTTTATAGCCGAAGCTCTCATAGAACGGGATAAGCGACTCTTTACAGGTGAGGGATATATGCTTTTTGCCTGCGGTGGCTGCTTTTTTAAGATAGGCTGCCATAAGCTTATGGGCTACACGCTTATGTCTATAATCGGGGTGGACGGCAAGGCCATAGATGAGCAGGTTTTCGCCGTTATCGCTATACTCGCTGTCAGAGTCATAGAGGTCGTCGGTTATATAGGGTCTATCGGAGCTGCTGCCGTCGATAAGGCCGACGATAACGCCGTCAAGCTCGGCTTTTAAAAACCAATGGGGGAAGCTTTTTAGTCTGAACTCAAATGCTTCACGGTCGGCGGCTTTTTCGGGCGGGAAGCATAGTCTCTCTATCTCGTGGAGCGGCTCGATATCGCTTATTTCTGCCTGTTTGATGATGATATTTTCCTGCATAATTATTCCTCCTGCTGCCTTGTGTTTTTTGCAAGGCTTTTTTTAAGTTCTGATATATACCTCTGGCCTATCTCGCTCAGGGTGCCGTATTTTTTAGTGATGTAGCCTATCTCCATAATACTGTTGGGGTTTTCGGTATCATCACGGTAGGGCACCACCACATAATCGCTCGAGAATTCCTCACACAGAATACCCGAGCAGAGGGTATAGCCGCCAAGCTCTTTCATCAGCTCGCCCATAGCGGCACGGTCGGTAGCCTTTATCACACGGGGGTAGATATTCTCGCTTAGTATCTCCTCGGCGTAGAGGTAGCCGTCACGGCCGTTTTGCTCGAATGACAGGCAGGGGTATGGCTCAAGCTGTTCAAGGCTTATTGACGGCTCGTTTGCAAGGGGATGGCCTTTCCAGAGATAGACATAGGCCTTACACTTTATAAGCTCGGCAAAGGCAAGCTCGTTTTCTTCGAGAAGCTTATGAAGCTGCTTACGGTTAAAGTTTGAGATATAGAGCACGCCTATCTCGCTTTTAAGGCTGCCCACGTCTTTTATGACGTTAAGAGTCTCTGTTTCTCTGATAGCGAACTCGAATTCAAGGGTGCCGAACTGTCTGACAGTCTCGATAAAAGCGCTAACCGCAAAGGAATAGTGCTGGGTAGAAACGCCGAACTTACGCTTGATATCTTTAGTGGTATAGCGCTCGTTTATCATTTCATACTGTCTGTAGAGCTGGCCGATGCTCTGCAAAAGCTCTGCCCCCTCGGGGGTTGGCACAGCGCCCCTTGGCGTGCGCAGGAATATACTTATGCCAAGCTCTTTTTCAAGCTCACGCACCGCACTTGTCAAAGCAGGCTGCGAAGCACGCACCTTTTCGGCGGCTTTATTCATTGAGCCGTGCTCGGCGATTGCGAGCACATAGCTTATCTGTTGCAGGGTCATTATTTCCACTCCTTTGATATGAATAGTATGGATTGATATAATAGTAACACATATCGGCAGAACTGTCAAGTACCCTGATGATATATTATTTTTATTGATAGCTATAAGCCTGATTTATGGCAAGCGGCGTTTGTGATAGCGTTATCTTATCACCCCTGCGATTTGGGTAAAGGAACTGTTACCTGCTTATGAACAGCGGGCGCAAAGCGCATTACGACGGGAGTGACAACGTTATCCTGCTTTGTGGGAGCAAATAAACAACCCCTGCAAAAAGGCGCTTATTTGCTATGGATTTTGGGGGATAACAATATCTCAAAGTGTGAAGCGTGCGAACGTTATCACGCATTTTTGTTGACCTTTTAGCGATTTGGGGTTAAACTGGTGCATCATGCTCGGTAACAGAGGCAGGCAGCAGCGGCAGCGGCTCAGGCGGCAGCAACGTTCAGCAGACTGACTACAAATACGGCAAGATAGACATTCCCGGCAAGGACGGCGCACTCTGCGGCGCACCTATATATGTAGCATACGAAAACGGCTATTTCGCAGAAGAGGGGTTTGACGTAAACCTCATATCCACAGACTTTGAGGCAAGAAAGATAGGCCTTAACAACGGCTCTATACCGATAGTTAACGGCGACTTCCAGTTCTTCCCCTCGATAGAGAACGGCATTGATGTAAAGGTAGTTGACGGCTTGCATGAGGGCTGCATAAAGTTCGCAGTAAGACCCGATTCAGACATAAGCACAGTTGAAGACCTCAAGGGCAAGAAGATAGGCGTTGACGAGATAGGCGGCACTCCTCATCAGGTGGCTTCACTATGGCTCGAAAACGCAGGCATCTCGGCCGACCCGAGCAAGGGCGATGTGACATTTCTGCCTTACTCGGACGGCAACCTTGAATTTGAAGCCCTTGCAAACGGCGAGATAGACGTTGCGGCGCTGTGGGATCCGCTTGGCTCGATACACGAAAAGGCGGGCGATGTGAAGATAATCTTCGACCTCGGCACAGACGACTACTTCAAGGATCACTTCTGCTGCTTCCTTTACGCATCGAACAAGGTGCTCGAAGAAGATCCCGACAAAGTAGCAGCATTGCTCAGAGCATACCGCAAGGCGCAGGAGTGGATATACGAAAACCCTGACAAGACAGTCGATCTCATCATCGACAAGAAATACTCGGCGATAGAGGACAGAGAGCTTGCGATAGACTTAGTAAAGAGCTACGGCTACCCCTCGGCGCAGGAGCACTCGAATGACTGGGACAAGCACGTTGAAGATGATGTTAAGTACTTTGTAGACGGGCTTGCAAAGATAGGATATCTGAATTCCGACCCCGAGCAGTTTGCCAAGGACATTTATCAGAAGGTGGACGTAAACAAATAAACAAACAACAAGGAGATAACAAATGAGTACACAGACGGCAGTTCTTCCTGCGGCGAGGAAAAAAGAAAGCGCCGCAGTTAAAGATGAAAAGAAAACAGGGAGGATAGACAAGAGATACATATTATCGCTGATACTCACCATATCGGGTTTTATAATAGCGATAGGTGTGAACATATTCTTTCCGCAGAAAGCGGAGGTAGTATTCAAGGAATACATAATCACAGCCTTTGGGCTTGCGTTTCATCTTAACATAAATGATGCATACATTTTTGTAGTGGCGGCACTTGCTTTGGGGTTCTTTATCTCGGGGCTTATAGCTATAAAGGACAAGGACAGCCGCAGAAAATACAGCAGGAAAGCATACTTTCGCTTTGCGCTCGGCATAGCCCTTGCGGTATGGGACATAGGCGGCACTAAGCTACAGCTTTTTGCACAGCCTTTCTTCCCGGGGCCTGCGCAGGTAATTGAGGCATATCTTGCAGACAATGAATACATTATACAGAACACGCTTTATTCGCTGAGGCTTTATGCGGCGGGATTCTCCTGCGGCGTACTGCTGGGTGTGGGAACGGGCATACTGATAGGGTGGTTCCCGAAGGTTTATTACTGGGTATTCCCCGTGCTCAAAATCACGGGCGTTGTGCCTGCGGTAGCGTGGATGCCCTTTGCGCTGACACTTCTGCCCAACTCATTCACGGCGGCGGTATTTCTGATAGTTATATGCGCATGGTTCCAGATAGCATTCTTGACGGCGCAGGGCATACAGTCGGTGCCCAAGCAGAGCTACGAAGCCGCAAGGATACTCGGCTCGGGGCAGGCTGACCTTATTCTGCACGTAGCGATACCTCACGCAATGCCCGACATATTCACGGGCATAGGCTCGGCAAACGCCATGGCGTTCACAACGCTTGTTATGAGCGAGATGTTAGGACAGCCGGGTGGTCTTGGCTACTACATCAACCAGTCAAAGGTATGGAGCGCATACTACAAGGTGCTGGCGGCGATAGTTATAATGGCGGTGCTCTTCTCACTTATCAACCACATCATAGGCCGCATACAGAAGCACACCTTAAGGTGGCAGGAGGGGGTCGTTAAAAAATGAGCAGCAGCATAAGCATACAAGGCGTAAACAGGATATACACCGACACTGACGGAAAGGCTGTTGAAGCGCTCAAAGGCATTGACCTTGACATAAGGCCGGGGGAGTTCATATCGCTCATAGGCCCGTCGGGCTGCGGCAAGACAACGCTTTTGCGGCTGATAGCCGGGCTTGACAAGCCGCAGGCAGGGCAGCTTGACATTGACGGCAAGAAAATATCGGGCGTTGACACCGACAGGGGGTATGTTTTCCAGCAGGGGAGCCTATTCCCGTGGCTGACGATAGAAAAGAACATAGCCTACGGCCTGCGTGCAAGGGGCGTTTACAAAAAAGACCGCCAAAAAGTCGGCGAATACATAAAAATGGTAGGGCTTGACGGGTTTGAGGGGGCATACCCTCATCAGATATCGGGCGGCATGGCGCAGAGAGTGGCGATAGCAAGGGCGCTTATAAACGACCCCAAGGCGCTGCTGCTCGACGAGCCTATGGGGGCGCTCGATTCGTTCACGAGAAGCGACCTTCAGGACAAGCTGCTTGAACTATGGCAGCAAAACGGCACGACGATGATACTTGTCACGCATGACATTGACGAGGCGATATATCTTAGCGACCGCATAGTGATAATGACGCCACGCCCCGGCAAGATAAGCAGGATAATCGACGTAGATCTGCCCCGCCCGAGGCAGAGAGGCAGCGGAGATTTTCTATCGCTGCGGCGTGAGATACTGGAATTCTTCGAGCTGGCGCAGGCGATACCGCAGCCTGAATACACCATATAAAGGCAGGGCTTGACATGAAAAACGGCAAGGACTTTGCAGGCGCAGCAGAGCTTATACTATCGGCTTTGCTGACCGCCAACTCGTTTACACTTATTCGTGCCTGCGACTCGGCCGAGGGGCATTTCATGGCCTGCCACTGGGCACAGAACACGGTAACGCTCACAGGGGCGGTACTGACAGCGGCGGCGGTCATAAGGCTGTTTATAAAGGACAGGGGAGCAAAGGCGGGAATTGCGCTTGTATCGGCTCTGCTATCGGGAGCGGCGGCTTTTATTCCGAACGCTGTGATAAACCTCTGCCTTATGGAGACTATGCGCTGCCACACGGTATTCAGGCCTGCGGTGACTGTAGCGGCGGCGGTGCTTGCGGTGATTTATACGGCTGACGCAGTTATCGGCATCAAAAGAACAGGAAGAGGAAAATGAACATAAACACACTAATGCTCAAAAATCTTATAAAAAGACCCCTGCGCACGGGGGTGCTGGTTTTGACGGCGGCTTTGATGACGGCGGCGATGTTCGGCGGGCAGGCGGCAGCAAAGAGCATGAGAAACGGCCTTGACAGCTTAGAGCAGCGCTTAGGGGCTGACATAATAGCCCTGCCCGAAGAGGCGCAGGCGAAGACCGACCTTGAAAACATACTCCTACAGGGCACGCCCGGGTATTTTTACATGAACAAGCAAGTTGCTGACAGGATAGCGGCGATAGACGGGGTGGAAAAGCTCTCGGCGCAGTATTTCTTAGTATCGGCAAACGCCGAATGCTGCACGACCAAAGTGCAGATAATAGGCTTTGACGAGGAGAGCGATTTTACTGTAAAGCCGTGGCTCAAAAACACCTACAGCGGCAGGCTCGGCGACAACGAGATACTCATCGGCTCGGAGCTCTCGACCAAAGTGGGAAGCACCCTCTCGCTTTACGGGGTAGAGTGCAAGACGGTAGGCAAGCTTGAAGAGACAGGCACGGGGCTTGACACGGCGGTTTATGCGACCAATGAAACAGTACAAGGGCTTATAAAGGCCTCACAGGAAAAGGGCATAGCCGTACTCTCAAAGCACGACCCCGAAGAGGTGATATCATCGGTATACATCAAGGTCAAGGACGGATTTGATATAAATGATGTGCTAAGCGAGATAAACCAGACGATTGACGGCGTACAGGCTGTACGCACAAAGAGCATGATAACGGGTACGGCCGACAAGCTGACGGTTTTTTCAAAGGGCATAGGCATTGTGACAATAGCTGCCTGCATAATCTCGGCGGTGATAATGACGGCGGTATTTTCAGCGCTTGCAGGCGGTAGACGGCGTGAATTCGCAGTTTTGCGCACGGTGGGCTTTTCAAGAAAGCGGCTTAGTTCGCTGGTATTATCCGAAAGCTTTACGGTATGCTTAGCGGGGGCTTTGCTGGGGCTGTTTTTAGCAGGCGTGGCTGTATTCCCATTCGGCAGGGTGATAGAAAAAAGCACGGGGCTGCCTTATCTTTCGCCCGATATCGGGGCGGCGGCAGGCTATGCGGCGTTTGCGGCTGTTGCTGTGATACTCACGGGGGCGTTATCGTCAGCGTGGGCGGCATACAGGTTAAGCCACGCCGACACGGGCAGCATACTCAGAGAGGGTGACTAAAATGACACTGACTGCAAAAAGCATAACCAAGAATTACAAGACCCGCAGGCGGCAAGTGAGCGTGATATATGATGGCGACATAACCGCAAAAAGCGGCGAGCTGACGGTGATATCGGGGCGCTCGGGCAGCGGAAAGACAACGCTTTTGAGCATACTTGGCGGGCTGACCAAGCCGAGCGGCGGAAGTGTTTTTTATGACGAGAATGACATCTACTCGATGAGTGATGACAAGCTATCACGATACCGCAACGCAGAGATAGGCTTTGTGCCGCAGGGGCAGGGGGCGCTTTCGGCTTTGACGGTGTTTGAAAACCTGATTCTCCCCGCTTCTCTCAGCGGCAGCAAGGCTAAAGATCGGGCAGAAAAGCTGCTTGAAAGGCTTGGGTTATCACAGCTGCGTGATGCATACCCAAGAGAGCTTTCGGGCGGAGAGCTAAGGCGGCTTTCGGTAGCAAGGGCGCTTATCAACTCGCCCTCGGTGATATTTGCTGACGAGCCGACCAATGATCTTGATGATGAGAACAGCGAGCTGGTGTTACAGCTTTTAAAAGAGCAGGCGCAAGGTGGTGCAGCGGTGGTGATAGTTAGCCACGAGCAGGCGGCGCTTAAGTACGCAGACGTCACCTACAGAATGGACAGCGGCAGGCTGCAAAGGGAGGAAAAATGAAAAGGAGATATCTTTTATCAGCGCTGATGCTAACGGCGCTGATGCTCGGCAGCTGCGGGCAGGCGGAGGACAATGCTGCGGCGGCTGTGAAAAAGGCAGACAAGGCGGCAGAAAGCTCATCTATGCAGGAGAGCGAGAGCGGAAAAAGCGAGGTATTTCACGGCGTACTGATAGACGAAGACTGCAGCGACTTTGAAGACCCGCCGCTGCACGAGACTGAGTGTATGTTCATGGAAGAATGCAGAGCGAGCGGTTACGGGATAGACATAAAGCAGGCAGACGGCGAATGGGTATTCTATGAATTTGATGACAAGGGCAAGGAGCTTGCGTGGGAATACTTAAACCAGACAAGCAAGCCTGACGGACTTTACATCAGCGTAACGGGTGAGCTTAAGGGCAACATAATAGAAGTAAAAGAACTAAAAGAAGAAAAGGAATGATAGAAATGGCAACAACAAGAAAGAAGATAACAGCCGCAGCGGCGGCACTTACAGTAGCTTTAGCAGGCATAGCGCCCATTAGTGCGGCGGCAGAGCAGGTGGTTGTCACAGAATATGACGAGCTTTGGACGGGGAACATAGAAGTCAAGGCTGGGGAGAGCGTTAAGTGGTATGTTAACGTACCCGAGGGCACAGAGCCAAAGGGCTGCAAGGCGACCATAAAGATACCCGGCCTTGGCTGGGGAACTGACACCCACAACAAGGAAGAGGGGCATTTAAAGCTTGAGCAGGGGGAGAATTTTGTTTATGAGTTCACACCCGAGGAGGAGGGAGATATTCTCTACACCTGCTGGATGGGCTCGGGCTGCCACAAGGGGTATATACACGTTTTGGCGGCAGAGCAGCCTGTTGAGGTGGAAGTGCCCGAAGAGGTAACTGTCGAGGAGACAGAGGAGGCGCAGGAGGAAACGGCTTCACCCACCGAGGAAACGACCGAGGCGGGCGAGCCGACAGAGCAGGAGGCCGCAGCCGACAACACCGAGGAGAAGATCGAGCCGCAGGAAGATATTGAAGCAGAAGAGGACGAGGAAGCAACCGACAACGGCGAGGACGAAAAGCCCACCCTCTCACAGACAAAGAACACCTCTGAAACAGCGGCAACGCCTGCGCAGACACAGGAAAACACAGAAACATCTAACCCGAAAGCAGGCAGCGGCGCAGGAGGATTATTCACAGCGGCGCTGGCAGCAGGGGCTATGGTGATACTTGCAGGGAGAAAGAAAAAGAGTAGATAACAAGAAGAGGTATCGTTTATAAAAGCGATACCTCGTTTATTTATTCAGTTTCGGGGCGGTAAGCCTTGGTCTGCTTTGCGGTGGCTTTTGATAGGAAGAGCAGGGCTATGATGTTTGGTATAGCCATAAGGGCGTTGAAAATATCAGCGATACCCCACACTTCGGAAACGGTCATATAAGGGCCTATGAACACTGCAAAGATATAGACTATATTAAATGCAAGGGTAGCACCTGCGCATGAGCGCTTGCCCAGCAGATATGCAAGGCACCTCTCGGAATAATAGCTCCAGCCGAGGATAGTGGTGAATGCAAAGAACACAAGGCTGGCCATAAGAATGAACTCGGAAA
Organism: uncultured Ruminococcus sp.; assembly: GCA_902787365.1. Taxonomy (GTDB): domain Bacteria; phylum Bacillota; class Clostridia; order Oscillospirales; family Ruminococcaceae; genus NK3A76. The sequence goes on from CADAGC010000007.1 coordinate 46,442, forward strand.
CTCTTGCGGGCAGCGGCAGGCCGCTTTTGAAAGCTGCCGAGGTTATCTCGACACCCTCGAGTGAGGTATCTTTCCACGCACCCGAAATGACGATAGAAAGCCCCGTCATAGTGCATATACAGACAGTGTCGATAAAGGTTCCCGTCATAGTGACAAGACCCTGACGCACGGGGTCTTTGGTCTTAGCGGCGGCTGCGGCGATAGGGGCAGAGCCGAGGCCTGCCTCGTTTGAGAAGATACCCCTTGCTACGCCTTTTTGCATAGCGAGCATTATAGTCCCACCGACTGTAGCGCCGCCTACGGGCTTAAGGCCGAAAGCGCCCTCGATTATCTCACCGACTGCGGCGGGGATCTTGTCGATATTTGTTACCATTATAGTCATAGTACACAGTATATAAAGCACCGCCATAAAGGGCACTATCACAGACGAAACTTTTGAGATATTCTTGATACCGCCTATGATAACAAGTGCCGCAAAAAGGGTTATAAGAATACCCGTGATTACCGTGACGAGGGAATAGCTGTTGCCGAAGAGGGCTATCTGTCGGCCGTTCTCGCCGTCGAAGAAATTATTGGCGGCAGAGGCTATGCCGTTTATCTGCGTGAATGTTCCGATACCCATAAGCCCCACGCAGACTCCGAAGAATGCAAACATCTTGGCAAGGGGCTTTGAGCGGGCGCCCATACCGTTTTCGATATAGTAGAAAGGGCCGCCGAGCTTATTGCCGTCGGGGGCGGTGACACGGTATTTTATAGCAAGAAAGCCCTCGGCGTATTTAGTCGCCATACCGAAGAGGGCTGCGCACTCCATCCAGAAAAGCGCACCGGGGCCGCCTACTGCGATAGCGGTAGCCACGCCCACGATATTGCCCGTGCCGATAGTAGCCGAGAGGGCAGTACATAGGGCTGCGAACGAGGATATATCCCCGTCGCCGCCCTCTTCGTTTTTTATCATATATTTAAGTGCCTTGCCGAGCCGCCGAAACTGCACCCCGCCAAAGCGGATAGTCAGGAACACGCCGCAGCCCATTATGAGCACGATAAGCGGCACGCCCCATATAAAGTCATCGATATTTGTTATTATTTCACCGAAGGTCAAAGTGATGTCTCCTTAATTGTGCATTGATGTTATTTTTCCTCCATTTTCTTTAAGAACGCCCTTGTGCGGTCGTTGGAGGGGTTGTCGATAACGTCGCTTGGTGCGCCCTGCTCGACTATAACGCCGCCGTCCATAAATATCACCTTATCGGAAACGCTCCTTGCAAAGCCTATCTCGTGGGTGACTATCACCATAGTCATCTGCTCGTCGGCAAGGGCACGCAGCACCTTTAATATCTCGGCTGTAAGCTCGGGGTCGAGGGCAGATGTGGGCTCGTCGAAGAAGAGCATTTTAGGCTTCATAGCGAGTGCCCTTGCTATGGCGACACGCTGCTGCTGACCGCCCGAAAGCTGGTGGGGGTAGGCGTTTGCCTTATCACGCAAGCCCATTTTTTCAAGGAGGGCATAAGCCTCCTGCTCGACCTCGGCCTTGCTGCGCTTTTGAACGTGGACGGGCGCATCGGTCAGGTTTTTGAGCACGCTGTAGTGGGGGAAAAGATTAAAATTCTGGAACACGAGCCCGAAATAGCTTTTTATCTCCTTAAGCTCGCTGTTCGGGGCATAGAGCATTTTGCCGCCCTCAAAGTGTGCGGCCTGCTTACCGCAATAGACCATACTGCCCTCGTCGGGCTTTTCGAGCATACTTATACAGCGCAGGAATGTAGATTTACCCGAGCCCGAGGGGCCTAAGATAGACACGACTTCATTTTCTGCGACTGACAAATCAATACCCTTTAAAACTTCAAGCTCGCCGAAGCTCTTTTTAAGGCCTTTTATTTCAAGCAGATCCATTAAGATCACCTCTCATATCATATTACAAAATTATCTGAAATATTCAAGCTTTTTCTCGATAGCAGACATAACGAACGCCACGATGAAATTGAACACGTAGTAGAACACGCCTGCCACGAACAGCGGGATAATAGTCGCTTCTGCCGCCGCCACCTGCTTAGCAAGAGTGAACATCTCGGTATAGGAGATAGCGAATGCCAAAGATGTATCCTTGACAAGGGTTATGACCTCGTTGGTTATCGAGGGGATAATGTTCTTTATCATCTGGGGGAAGACTATTCTTACAAAGCGCTGCTGCCTGGTATAGCCTAAAATATCTGCGGCTTCATACTGCCCGACGGGAACTGCCTGTATGCCTGAGCGGTATATCTCAGCAAAGTAGGCGGCGTAGTTGAGGGTAAAGCCTATCACCACGGCGTAGAAGCGGTATTCTGAGCTTGTTGAAACGCCGAAGATAAAGTGGGGGCCAAAGAACACCACTAAAAGTTGCAGCATAAGCGGCGTGCCACGCACTATGGAGATATAAAGCTTCATAAGCAGGCTCAAAGGCTTAAAGCGGCTCATTCTGCCGAAAGCTATAAGCAGGCCTAACGGCAGCGAGAAGATAAGCGTCAGGGCGAAGATGAGCAGGGAAGCGCCGACACCCTTAAGAAGCTGCTTGCATATACGAAGCATTTTATCCGAGAAGCTCTCGGTTTTTTTAGTTGAGCCGTCGAGCACGGTATCATCAGCGCTTAAGCACACGCTGTCGGAAAGCTCCCAGTCTTTAGCTATCTGAGCAAAAGTGCCGTCGTCGAGCATTTCGATAAGGGTCTTTTGCACCTCGTCACGAAGCTCGTAGTTGCCCTTTAAGAAGCCCACGGCATACTGCTCGGTAGACACGGGCTTTTCGAGCATAACAAACTTACTGCCCCTTGCCTCTATCTCATACTTGGCAACGCCGTAGTCCATACAAATAGCGTTTACGGCGCCGCTTTCGAGGTTAAGGAATGCCGTATTATAGTTAGGCACCTGCTGGAGCTCCTTGAATGAAGCAGCGTAGGCCTTATTTTCTTCGGTTGCGTCTTCACTCTCGAAAGCTGCAAGGGCTGCCGAGTCGGCCTGCACGGCTACCACCTTATCTGCAAGGTCATCAAGGCTCTCTATTCCCGAATCAGCAAGCACGACTGTTACCTGCGAGTTATCAACATAAGGGGTGCTCCAGGTATAGCTGCTCTCACGGCCTGTTACTGTAAAGCCGTTCCAGATACAGTCGATAGAGCCTGTTTTGAGCTCCATATCCTTTGAATCCCAGTCGATAGGCTGCTTGACAAGCTCCCAGCCGTTTCTTTTGCAGACCTCTTCTGCAAGTGACAGGTCAAAGCCCACATACTCGCCCTCTTCGTTTTTATAGCCATAGGGCGGGAACTCTGCATCAAAGCCCACTATGAGCTTTGTGCGCTTTTCCTCTTTTTTATCTTTGCAGGAGGTCAGCGCCCCTGCTATGACACCAAACCCCACCGCCGCCGCAAGAAACAGCGATATTACACGTTTTTGCTTCATATGCATTATCTCCTGTAAATAATACTATTATAAATACCATAATATTTTACCATATTTTTTATCAAAAATCAATAATGGCGTACAATTTTATACAAATTGTTTACAGCTTGACACAAATTGTTGACTTTAAGTTCTGCGGGTGATATAATTAATTCATAATGCATTGAATAAGGAGTGAAGTGAATGACCTTCAGCTCGGTCATATTTCTTTTTATATTCCTGCCCGTGACATTCGGGCTTTATCTTGTTTGTGCCAACGACAAGGTAAGAAACGCTCTGCTGATGCTGGCAAGCCTTATATTCTACGCATTCGGTGAGCCTGTGGCGGTGTTTATAATGATAATATCGGTCATTATAAATTACTTCTTAGGCCTTGCGGCGGCAAAGGAGAGGCACGACAAGCTGGCGGTATTTTTGGCAGTATTGCTCAACATCGGGCTTTTGATAGCGTTCAAGTACACGGGCTTTTTTGCACAGCTTATAAATGATGTGACGGGTATCGGCATACCCGTGCCGAAGATACGGCTGCCGATAGGCATATCGTTCTTTACATTCCAGGGGCTAAGTTATGTAATAGATGTTTACAGAGACAAAAAGAGCGTACAGAAGAGCTTATCTTCTGTACTGCTTTACATATCATTCTTCCCGCAGCTGATAGCGGGGCCTATCGTCAAGTATCACGACATAGAGTCACAGCTGCACAAGCGTGAGCTGACTGCTGACAGGGTATCAAGGGGCGTCAACCGCTTTATCACAGGCCTTGGCAAAAAGGTACTCATCGCAAACCAAATGGGGCTTGTGGCTGACACGGTATTCTCGCTTGACCCCGACAAGCTGGGCACGGGGATGGGGCCTGCGGTCTTCTCGCCCGACGAGAAGAACTGCGGCAAGCGCAGTCGCGAGCAGGACGATAGCAGCACCGGCCGCATACGGCTTCCAGTTCACGGGATCGTCGCCGATTACGCGATACGGACGGATCCCCGCCTTGCGAAGTTCAGCGTAGGCGTTCTCACGGCTCTTGGCGTTAATCCAGCCTTCTTTGTTCTCATTGTCTTTCGTCTGGTAGAGATAGCGGTACTTCACGGGTGCGTCCCCTTTTTCGCTATTTCGTCCAGATATGTCTGCGCAAACTTGCGAACCCACTTGATGCGCTCTTCAGTTTTATCACCATCGCGTTTTAAAACGCGATCGGCCGATTCAAGCGCCACAAGAAACGCCGCGCGCGCAGCAGTCACGTCACCCCGGCCACGATCGTAAAAAGTTCTGCCGCGGCAGAGAAGCAGTTCCGGATCGTCTGGATTGTGTTTAAGTCCCTCATCTATGACATTTAACGCAAGCTTCTTGTTGTTCATTGAGTTGTTTGCGATGTGCCATGCTGTCGTCCATGCGTCAATATTGTGTGGAGAGGCCTTTACGGACGCCCAGAGCCACGGCATCAGCTCGACGGACTTCGCTCCGTCGAGGTG
>CADAGC010000008.1 GCA_902787365.1 uncultured Ruminococcus sp.
AAGCATTTTTTTCTTCATTGTTTCGCACGAATATAAAACAATCATCATCAAGCTCATGAACTGTAAAGATTTCGCTTTTCATGGACTCAGATAGCTTTTGTTTCAATTCATTATTTGAAGGGTATTGCTTTTCATTTGGCTCATCTTCGTCCGCCCTTTGTGGTATATCAGAATTCAGTAGATCATCTTGCTTGTCAGAATAGGGAATATTATAATCATCAATGAGTTTATCTATATCACCTCAACCCACCATTTTCACACATCTTAAAAATAACTATATAACGACAATTTATTCCCCTGCGCAAAAACGACCATGTCAACCCAGAGCTTGACATAGTCGTTTTTTTCTCCTATAACGTGTACACTCATTTTCCACATCAACACTTATCCTATCAGACTTAACCTTTTAAGCCTTACCCTCATAGAAACAGCTGATGTAAGTATTACCAAAGTGCTTAAAACTGCCGCAGGCACAAATGATATAAACAACTCACCGATATTTTTGTATTCAACCCCGATCTGCTTTGATATTAAAAGCGTGAACGGTACAGCAATCACCAAAGATAACGTCACACAAAGAATACTCCTTACAACATAAGGCATAGTCATATGCCGCCTTTTTGCACCTATCATAAGCATTGCCTTGTAGCTGTTTTCGTTTTTTCTGAAATTAAGATAACTGTTTGCCGAAAAACCGATCAAAGTGATTATCAATATCCACACCGCCGTTATCAGAACGCTTGCGACCGATGTAAATTCATTTGAAAGCTCACCTCGCCAGTCAAATTCTGCCGCATTAGCATTAAATTTCTTGCTGTTAAGCTTGCTTAGTATGGAACCAACACCACCGCTGCTGCGAATGAAAAATGTCGTTCCTGCATAAATGTGCCCTGCATTAAAAACATCTTCTCCGCCTGCACTCTCCCGACAGATGATATAGTTTGAGCCGCTGTGATTGTCTGTCATGTGAAATATATCATCACGACTCAACTTGCCGACTATTATATATTCCGCCCCGTCCGATGTGATAGTATCGCCGATCCCGTAGATCTCACTTATATAAGGCGAGGCAAGTGCAGGTATCTTACCACTCTTTGCAAGGCTATTTTCAGGCAGCTCACCTTCGTATTCAAAGCTGATATTTTCAAATAAAGTGTCATCACAAACAAACGCTTCAAGTTTTCCGTCCTGCGAGTAGTAAAGCTCTGTCTTTATAATGTCTTTAACTCCCGGAAGACTGTAAATCATATCTATTGTTTGCTGCTCCGGCAAATTTGAAAACACCTTAACAGAGTTTTTATCAAACCCCTCAATAAAGAAATAACAGCTTTTTAAGAATCCGCCTGTAAGGGAATATACAAGCGCACAGCAGACGGTACAAAGCAACAGCTCAGCTATCAGCAGCAGTGATGACAGCTTGTTGCTCAGAATTTCCATTTTAAGCCGCCAAAGAAACTTCATATTTCATCACTCTCGCTTATTTTGCCTTCGGTTGCCGGATAAGGATGGTGAAGACTTTGAAACGCTATCTCGTGATATATACGAATCGCTGGCAAAGAATGAGCCGGAGCTTGTTCTGGATCGACTACATACTTTTTCAATCAAGTATATCAGAGCGATATGTCAGAAGTATGGTATAGAAACATCAACAAAAGACGGGCAGAAGTATCCTCTTCACAGCCTTGTTGGCTGTCTTGCCAAGTATTATGAACAGCATAACTGTTTTAGATCGGAATTTTCTAAAAAGGCTATGAAAATGAGCATTTCTTTGTTTGATAGTTTTAATGCTGTTCGCAACGATAATAGTTATGCACATGATAATGATATGCTGGATAAATCTGAGGCTAAATATGTTGTACGAATACTTGCTGATACCATTTCATTTATTTATGAGATAGAAAACAGTTCTGAGTAGTTTAAAAATGCTTTATTATATAGTCTTGTCACATAGTATAGTGGAATATATAAACAGATGGAGAGCAACGTTGACATGTTTGTCAACAAAAGTTGACGTTATCGGCGTGTAAAGTATTATACATTTTGGGTGATGTTTCATACAAATTCGAATTGAATTATTTGATATTTCACCTTTGACTATTCCGGGAGATTTTCGGATGATAGATATATTATTTTTAGACGACAATTATGCAAAAACCACTTGACTTATAATGGCATTTGTGATATAATTGGAAATAAAAGGAGATGAGAACGATGTTTGACTTCAGCGGCTTTACTGAATTTGATTTTGATGAGGGAGTTCCTAACCTTTCAATTACAAAAAATGGTCTGACCTTCAATAAAGGCGTGGTTTTAAAGCTTGGTCGTCCTCCAAGGGCAGTATTACTGATAAACGCAGAGACCAAGCAGGTTGTAGTCCGTGGATGTGGAGAAGGCACTCCAAAGAGCAATGCTTTTTATAAGGATAATAGCAGGGGTATTATTTCTGTTCGTTGGAATAGCAGAGATTTACTTTCTACAATCAAAGATTTGATGGAATGGGATCTGAATAAAGAATCTTATCGTGTGGAAGGTCAATTAATCAGGGAAGAAAACGCTATGCTGTTTGATTTTAACAAAGCAGAACTGATGTCATAAGATTCTTACGGTTTATGCCGTGTGAATATAAAAAAGACACATCAAAGCGGCAACTTTGATGTGTCTCAATTGAAATTGCAGGCAAAAAACCGTCTGCTAATCAAATTACTTTTATATTTTAGCATACTTGTCTGCTTTTTTCAATGACTTTACCGGATTCGTCTGGAAAAAATCTTTGGAAAAGGTGGTGATTTGCATGAAAATAATTGTGCCAGAAGGCTATCATATTGTTTTTGTTGCGTATATTACGCTCAAGAATGGTAAGAGAATCTATGCCAGAAATTATGGAAAACATGCATTTCCGATCCTAGTTAAGGATTAATTATTTAAGAGGATTTTGACGGTTTTGTCCTCATAGTTAAGGCTTCTCTTTCGGGAGAAGCCTTTTATTATATATGATTAAATGATCATGTACGAATAACCTTTGATATATGATTTTACAGCTTTGGAAACAAAAGCAACATAGTTTCTATTTGAGTTTCCAAGTTAAACAAATTGGTTTTCAAAACTTCAAAAAAGTTGCTTGATTTAAGCAACAAGTGTTGACAAGTTGTCAAACAGTTGCTATAATAGTGGTGGGAGATGATAAAAATGCAAACAGATGAACTGATCGAATATGTAAAAACCATTCAGAAGCTTAAATGTGAAACGCAGACTGTTGAACTAAAAGAAGCATCTAAAGGCTGCCCTCAGAGGCTTTATGACACGCTGTCTGCATTTTCAAATCAAGATAACGGCGGAGTTATTATTTTTGGAATAAGCGAAGAGCATGGCTATTCTGTAAGCGGCGTATATGATGCGCAGGATCTTCAGAAAAAAGTCACTTCACAGTGTAATCAGATGCAGCCAAAAGTCAGAGCCTTATTCACTGTTTGTGAGATAGACGGAAAAAGCGTGGTTTCAGCAGAGATACCGGGAGTTGATGTTTCCGAACGTCCTGTGTTTTATGAGGGAAAGGGAAGGCTTCGAGGTTCATATATTCGTGTGGGTGATTCTGATGAGCCTATGACAGAATATGAGATCTACAGCTATGATGCATTTCGTAAAAGACTGCGTGACGATATAAGAACGGTTCAGAATATGGGAGCCGTATTGCTTGATAAAGAAGCGATAGATGAATATATCGAAAAGGTGAAAAAAGATCGGAAGAATTTAAGCTCAAATGTTTCTGATGAAGAGATATTAGAACTTATGGGTATAACTTCCGGAGGACAGCCTACTTTGGCGGGAATACTGATTTTTTCAAAGTATCCGCAGGGTTATTTTCCTCAGTTGTGTGTTACTGCTGTGCGTATTCCGGGAACCGAAATGGGGTATATTGGTAGTGATAATGAACGGTTTATAGATAATCTTCGTATAACCGGTCCTATCATGCAAATGCTTGATGATACTGTTGATTTTATCAGGAGAAACAGTCGTCACAAAACAATAATAAACGAAGACGGAAAACGTGCAGACAAGGAAGAATATCCGATAAAGGCAGTACGTGAGGCGGTCTTAAACGCTTTGGTTCATCGTGATTACAGCATACACACCGAGGGTACTCCCATAAGAGTTGAAATGTATGATGACAGACTTGAAATAATCAGCAGTGGTGGTCTGTATGGTATAATAAGCATTGATTCGCTGGGATATGTTCGACCTGAAACAAGAAATATAGCGCTTGCCAATATTCTTGAAATGCTGCATATTACAGAGAATCGTTATTCGGGAATACCTACTATTCGCAGAGAGCTTAAAAATGCCGGACTGCCCGAGCCTGTTTTTGCAGTAAGGCGTGGTGAATTTGTGGTAACATTTAAAAATGATACCCAAAAAGATAGTAGTGTTAGTAATGATAACAAGGTCAAAGACATTATAGAATTCTGCAAGACACCGAGAAGCAGAGCAGAGCTTATAGAGTTTACCGGGTTCTCAAGGTATTATACGATGCAGAAAATAGTTAAGCCACTGATCGATAAAGGTGTAATAAAATTAACTATTCCAGATAAGCCTAAAAGCGCAAAACAGAAATACTATTCATAAAGCTGGGCCGGCATTTCTCCTGTCGGCCCATCAATAATGTCGGATTTATAATGCTGAAAAAATAAAAACTATTATTGCCAAAGGAAATACATATGGATCTTAAAAAATACATGTTCATTATAAAAGGCGATTTCAAAGACGATATTTCCTCATATAGATACGAACGTGAGAAAAACCTGATATGGATAAGATATTTTGGAATGAACAAGGAATATTCTTATTCTGCCGCAAACGTCAAGCTGTTGAGCGAGCCCAAAATGATTGACTGTGAAAAATACATCTTTTCATCTGCTGATGGGAAAAGGCTTGACAATATATGTGAAGTTTATGAATTCAAAGACCGAAATAAATACTATTATCGAATTTTCTTTGAAAAAAACTATCACAAAAACTACAAATCAAGTGACTTGATAATTGTGGAAAACCTGATCAAAGATGCTAAGGTTTCAAATTTGTTTGAGTATTATAAAAGCGCTGCTCATTACAACAGTTTAAAAGATGATAACGGAAAGGTTTTGCTCGAAAGCATATATGAAAAGTTCAAAAGCATTGAGCAAAACACAGTTCTTGCAGCTTATCTTAAAGGAATGACAGTAAAGAAGAGCGTTTCAGAAATAAACACTATCTTTCCCTTCGGTTGCAATTTTAGTCAGATCGCTGCTGTAGAGAATGCGCTGTCAAGCCAAATAAGCATTATTGAAGGCCCTCCGGGAACAGGAAAAACTCAGACGATACTCAACATTATCGCCAATATCGTTACGAATGGTAAAACTGTTATGGTGGTATCAAACAACAATCCTGCCACAGACAATGTTTTTGAAAAGCTACAAAAATATGGGTATGGATATATTGCAGCTCAGATGGGGAGCAGCGAAAATAAGACAGATTTCATAAAGAACAAGCAAACTCCTTATCCCGACTTTTCGGATTTTCCTATTATAGAAAATGATCATTTATTCAATCTCGGAATAAGAGAAACCATTGATAAACTGAAATCTCTATTCAAAAAGAAAAATCGGCTTGCCGAGCTAAACACTATTATATCGGAACTGACACTTGAACAAGAATACTTCCTGGATTATTATAATTCTTCTTTTGAAGATACCAACGTTTTCAAGAAGGATAGATTTTCTTCGGACGCACTTATCCGGCTTTGGACTGAGCTTCAGCAAATAAGAGAGCTCGGTAAAGAGCCCGGATTATTTAAACGGCTAAAATATAAGTTCAGATATGGTTTTACAAGTATCAAGGCATTATCATCAAACAGCGAGGATATGATTGCTAACATAAAAAAGCTTTATTACGAACACAAGTTATATGAATTGAAAAACGAAGCAGATAGCATTACCAATGAGCTTAATAACAATGATATGAATGAGCTTATGAAGAAACTTGGTGAGGAATCTCAGACAAAGTTCAGATCAAAGCTTAGGGAAAAATACAATAATGGAACACCACGCAGGAGATTTGATGAAAACTACTGGAAAGACCCATATGGTTTTCTGCGGGAATATCCCGTACTGTTAAGCACCACATTTTCTTCCCGAAGCTGTTTTAAAGATATTATGTATGACTATGTCATAGTTGACGAGGCTTCACAGGTGGATCTTACCTGTGGTGTTCTTGCAATGTCCTGTGCAAAAAACATCGTTATTGTCGGTGACTTAAAACAGCTCCCGAATGTAGTTACGCCAAAAGACATAATGATACTTTCAAAGCTTTCTCAGGATAATGATATACCCGACAAATACAGATGTGAGGAGCAAAGTCTGCTGTCATCTGCCTGTGAGGTGTTTGCCGATGCACCAAGGACACTTCTGCGTGAACACTATCGCTGTCACCCGAAGATAATAAACTTCTGCAACAAAAAGTTTTATAACGATCAGCTGATAATAATGACAGCAGACAACGGTGAGAATGATGTATTGAAGGCACACATAACCGCAGCGGGCAATCATGCAAGAGGACGATACAATCAACGGCAGATAGACGAGATCAAGCAGGTTATACTTCCCGAGCTTGCGTCAAATGATGTGGGCATAATAGCACCCTACAATGCACAGACAAACGCCCTTACAAATGCGCTTAGTGATCAGATACCGATATATACTGTCCATAAATTCCAGGGCAGAGAGAATGATGATATAATTATTTCTACAGTTGACAACGAGATAAGCGAATTCACTGATGACCCCAATATGCTCAATGTGGCTGTATCAAGAGCCAAGAAAAGGCTCAGGATCGTGGTGTCCGATAACGAGAATAATAAGAACACTAACATCGGTGAGCTTGTGAGATACATACAGTATAACAATTTTGAAGTACATAAGAGCGAGCTGTATTCGGTCTTCGATATGCTGTATAAGGATTACGAGGAAAAACGCAGGGAGTATCTGAAAAATCACAAGCGGATATCGGAATATGAATCAGAAAACCTGATGTATGCGCTCATTGAGGATGTATTGAAAGATGAGCGGTTCACGAAGCTTGACGTCATATCTCATTTACCTCTAGGAAACATAATAAGGGATCTTCATCTTCTTGATGATGAAGAGGTGAAATATGTTATGAATCCGATGACGCACATTGATTTTGTTATTTATGGCAAGATAGATAAAACGATCCTGATAGCGATAGAGGTTGATGGCTACAGCTTTCACAAAGAAGGCACTCGCCAGCATGAGCGTGATGAGATGAAAAACAAGATACTCGAAAAGTATAAAATTCCGTTTATAAGATTCTCCACTACCGGCAGTGGAGAAAAAGAACGGCTGGAAGCTTTGCTTAAACGGGTTCTTGAAATAAAAGAATAGATAACAAACAAGCCTTACCCAAATACGGTAAGGTTTGTTTTAATTGCGGGGAAATCAGTTGTTTGTATTCTTTTACCAAAAAACGGAACACGCCGAAATTCTTGGGACTTGTTTGGGACTTATTACCCCGAAAAAGACCCAAAAGTTGCATTAATGGTATTTCTTAAACTTACTCTGAAATGCCGTATTTTCGGGCGTTTATGCAAATAGTAAAAAGACGCAAAAGAACGTTTGTACGATTCTCCGTTTTATATAATTCAATAAATATCTACCGTCGGGCATTTGGACAATGTAACAACAAGCCTTTGGCAATTACTGTACGGTATTTTTTAACACATTATTCTCGACATAAAAAAGCAGGGCGCAGACCTTTTGAAGATCTGCGTCCTGCTATTTATTTACCGTTTACTCTCCGTTCCACCTTTCTGCCGCCATGGTCTTGATGTTTTTGTAATACTCTTTCACTGCCGACTTCTCTAATATCCGTAACATATCCGCAGAATATAGTGCCGACCAGCTTCGCTTTCTCAAAGCAGTCAACCCAGCCCTCTATGCCTGAAAATGCCTTTTTAGGTACATAATACTTATCTTCTGCATATATTGCAAGAGCATATACCTCACAAAACTGATCGCTGATACTATTTATAGCAATAGCAAACAGAATATACGGTGGTGGTATTTTTCTTGCAGCCTACATGTATCTGATCAAGATATGAGGAAAAGCTGCTGCTTCCAAAAGCGTTTACACAGTCGTTATAGGAAAACTTAGCATAGCTGTGACCATTAGCTGTTCCGTATTCATAAGCTGAGACCTTAGCCCAGCCTGTTCCGCCGCTCCAGCTTTGCAGTATAAGCTCTATCTGCTTTGCATTATTGTTGGAATATTCCACATAGAAATAGCCATTCTTTTTAATATTGGAAGCATTAAATGAACCGCCGTTTTTGCTTGTCATAACAGAAACGGGCTGTCCCCAAGGGCTTGCTGTAGCCTGTCCCCAGAACAGAGAAATATAAGGATCTCCACTGTTTGAAGAAGCCGATGAAGAGCTGCTGCCGGAAGACGAAGAACTGTTTGATGAAGATGATGAGTTTCCGGCAAACACCGAGCATTTCTTTGATGTTTTCTTAATGCCGTTAGTGTCGTTAAAGAGGGTGCTGCCCCATGATGTCAGAGAGTTTCCGGCCCAATCGTTTGCTATGTCAAGATAATTCATATCCGAGCCATTACCTTTCCACGACCAGCCAAGATAGCCAACACCCTTCTGCTGACAGTAGCTCATTATTGTATATTCATCAACATCCCCGTTAGTGTGCTGACCGCCAAATTCGCCGATGACTACGGGAACGCCGATATTCAGAGCATTGTCGATGTTGTTTTTAACTGTATTTGCATTGCCGCCTGCATATTCATACATATGGATAGAGAATACTGTGTTTTTCTTGCTGTCAGCGTTAAAGACCGATTTGCCGTAGTTCTTTATAGAGTCGGGATACTGTCCCCAACCTGCACAGTCGATCATTATCATATTTGAGATCCCGGCATTTCTTATCTTTTTGATTGCCGATTTATTGCCCTCTGCCCATGAATAGCCGTTCCAGGAGCCGTACCATTCGTTGGCGATATTCAGGATAACATATTTCTCGTTGCCTTGCAGCACGTTTTTGTTCTCGATCCAGTAATTGACTGCTGCATCAAGATCGCTTGTGCTGTCGCTTCCTGTTGCATCGTGTACTTCAAGAATGCAGACCAACTTGTTGTTCTTGCAGGCTGAAACGATCTTCTGAAGGTCGCTGTTGGATGTTTTGGACCATTTTTGCCCGTCCGCACAAACTATTCTTACTGTGTTTGCATTAAGATTTGCAGCCGCCTTTATTGCCGTTTCCGTGTAGGAAGAGAACCACGCATGAGGAATATTCACGCCACGCATTACAAAGGCTTTTCCATTTGCATCCATGATCTGAGTCCCACTCACATAAAAGCCGTCGGATGCGGCATCTGCGGGAATGCTGTAGCCTGTCAGCATCAGAACGATAATAGTCATCAATATCGTTATTTTGCGCATCAAAGCTGTCTTGTCCGATCTTACACTAATCATTTTGACCACTCCTTAAAAATAATAATAAGCCTAATGCTTGTTTTTTAGTATATCAGTCAAGTTAAAATTAGTCAACACCAAATTAAAATGTAAACGTATTCCTAAATTGATTTTGTATACCTCAACAACAAAACTTCAGCAAAACTATGCATATTTGCCAAAGAACGTCCGAGCTATTGAAAATATACGGCAAAGTCGCACAAAGCACAACATAGTGTTGTCTTAATAATTATAACCTATTGAAATAATGCCTTATGTAAGGATTTTGCTATTTGGCATTATCTCTTGACAAATAAGCTAAATTGTGCTAAAATTAACTCATATTAGCTTAATAGTGGAGGGTAATATGAGTAAAGCAGTAACACTTTCCGATATTGCAAAGGTATGTGAAACAAGCACGGTTACGGTTTCTAAGGCTCTTGCAGACAAAAAAGGAGTAAGCAGCGAGCTTAAGCTGAAAATCAAACAAACTGCTGATGAACTGGGGTACGTTGCTCCAAAAACGCAGGAAAATTCAAATAATGAAAATATTGTTGGTGTACTGATACCTGAAAAATTCATGAATCCAAATGGCTCCTTCTACTGGGCACTGTACAACGATCTCGTTAAGCTGTTTTCTCAGAGCGGATACTTCTGCCTTATCGAAATACTTTCGGAGGATAACGAGAATGAGCTTATAATGCCGAAGATGATAACGGACGGAACTGTTTCGGCCTTGGTCTCGCTCGGTCAGCTTAGCCGTGAATATATAGTTGCACTCAAAAGAAAAATGCCCAAAATGATACTTCTTGACTACTATATTCATGGGCTTGACTTTGACTGCGTCACTTCTGACGGCTATGGGGGAGGATATGAGCTTACCTCGTATCTGATCGGAAAAGGTCATAAGAAGATAGGCTTCATAGGAACTGTCAAGGCTACTTCCAGTATTTTTGATCGTTATATGGGATATATGAAGGCAATGATAGACAACGATCTTAAGGTAAAGGATGAATGGACGCTTGATGACCGCAACAACAGAGAGTTCATCAGGATAGCCTTTCCTGAAACGCTGCCTACAGCATTCGTCTGCAACTGCGATGAGACAGCTTTTCACGCTATCAAACAGCTTGAGGAGATCGGGCTCAAAGTACCGGAAGATATATCTGTCGTAGGTTATGATAATTATCTTATATCAGAGGTCTGCAATCCGTCAATAACTACAATGAATATTGATTCACGCAGAATGGCCGATAAAGCCGTCAAGCTGCTGATAAGCCGAATAGAGGATCCGCTTCGGGACACACAGTCAATAAAAATAGGCGGAAGCCTGATCGAAAAAGCATCTGTCGCAAGCTGTGCCGAACAATAAATATGATCCGATTTCGTTGTTACAAAACCTTTCTTGTTTTTAGAGGTGTTCATATAACAATGTGGTCGTCATCAGTATTGATAAAACGAATAAAAACAAAATGTGCTGTAACCGGGTTATGGCACATTTTTTTATTTTCCGCACCAAAACATCACAAAAGACGTTTCTATGAATTGGAGAATGCTCTTGCAGCATAGCAAAAAGCTCTGCAAGATAAATTAACCAATATTACAGGCTGAAAATGATTAAAGTTAGGCTATAGTTACAAGTAAATTTATCTTGACATTATTATGTTTTTGAGGTATAATATATACGACGCCAAGAATACATAATAAATTTCCACAATTAATCAACCTACAAGACCGAGGCAGGAGTATACCAAGCTCCTGCCTCGGTCTTTTTGTTATCAATTTATACTTAATTGTGCAGTGTTAACAATCTGCAAACATTAAATTTATATATCCTAACAAAATTAGCTTGAATACTTGATTAACTTTAGCTAAAGTGTTGACTTTACTTTAAGTTAATGATATACTTTAATCACGGTTAATAGTTAACCGAAAAATCGAGTAAATTTATTCTGATTATTAATGGAGGTATATCTATGAAGATCAAACGAATCGCATCGACGGCACTTGCTGCCGCAATGGCATTATCAACAATGACCGTACTTAGCGGCTGTGGCGACAAAGACGGCTCAGCAAACGGTGACAAGCCCGTGCTCGAAGTGCTTACAAACAGAACTGACCGGGTTGATGACGGAAGCCTTGATAAGCTGACAGACGCTTTTGAAGAAGCAAACAACTGTGAGGTTAAGTATGTAGGCTATCAGGACTATTCGGGAAACGTTGCTACAAGAATGGGAACAGAGGATTACGGTGATGTGCTTATGATCCCCGATGAAGTAGAGATAAAGGACCTCGCAAACTTCTTTGAGCCGATAGGCAAGTATGATGACCTTAAGGACAAATACCGCTGGGCTGACAAGAAAATGGATTCTGACAAGAATGTTTACGGCCTTGCCTACGGCGGTACTGCAACAGGCGTTCTTTACAACAAGAAGATATGGGCTGATGCAGGTATCACCTCAATGCCCAAGACACCCGATGAGTTTATCGAAGACTTAAAACTCATTGATGAAAAGACAGATGCCATCCCTTACTATACACAGTACAAGGATGCAAGCTGGACGATAACACAGTGGCAGAGCCTTGTTCTTTCTGCATCAGGTAACCCCAACTATTATAACGACCTGCTCACAAACAAAACAGACATTTTTGCCAAGGACGGCGGTTTCTATCCTGTATATAAGCTTATGTATGATGTTTTCTCAACACCTTCCATTATCGAAGAAGACCATATGACTACCGAGTGGGAAAGCTCTAAGGTATGGATGGGCGAAGGCAAGATAGGCACAATGGTAATGGGCTCATGGGCTGTTGCACAGTTCCAGGAAAAGGCCGAGAACCCTGACGACATTGGTTATATGCCTGTTCCGATCACAGCCCCCGACGGCAAGCAGTATGCACAGACAGCTTCTGACTACTGCGTAGGCGTTAATAAGAACTCAAAGAACAAGGATCTTGCAAAGAAGTACGTTGAGTGGTTTGTAGGTGAGTCGGGTTTTGCTGCAAACGAGGGCATGATCCCCACACCTGCTGATTCAAAGCTTCCCGATAACCTTTCTGATTTTTCCGACTGCGTTCTTTTTGAGGAGCCTGCTGCACCCGATGAGCTTATAGGAAAGTTCAACGAGATAGACACAGCTTCCAACTTCGGCGCATGGAACGGCGATACGGACAACTTCAAGATCAAGCTCGCAGAGGCTGCATTTGCCGGCAAGGGCGACAGCGAATTTGAGAGCATTATAGATGCCGAAAATAAAAAATGGGCAGAGGCAAGAGATTCTATAATGAAATAATCAACTGACAAGTTATCTTTCTTCTAATACCGATCTAGGCGTTTCCCCCGTATTTTTCGCTATGAAATATACGGGGGAAATGCATATACAAAGGAGCATTTAAAATGAAAACCAAAAGCAGAAGGAACATAGGCTTTTCCGGGTGGCTAAAGACCTACGAAGGGCAGAAGCTCTATGTTTCGATACTATTTCTTGTTATACCTTTAGCGCTTTTGCTGCTGTTCACCTTTGTGCCTGCGTTCAATATGGTGGTATACAGCTTTCAGAAGCGTGATCAGTTTGGTGTTGATCCCGAATTCATCGGTCTTGACAATTACAAGACTATATTTACAAACCCCGATTATTTTATAACCTTCAAGAACAGCCTTTATTATCTGTTCGGTTCATTTATACAGCAGGCGCTTGCGCTGCTGCTGGCATCTATCCTATGTTCAAAGATATATGCAAAAGGGCTTTTTAAGGGTGTGCTGTTCTTCCCGTACCTTATGAACGGCGTGGCGGTCTCTATTATATTTCTGCGCTTTTTCACTAAGGGCAATCCCCCGCTCACGGGTGAAGGAACACTCAACAGTGTACTTATGAGCTTTGGCGCGGAGCCTGTCAGGTGGATGGATCCTGCAAAGCCTTTCTTAGTCAATTGCTGTCTTGTGTTTGTTTCGGTATGGAGATATATAGGCTTTGACATTATAATGTATATCGGTGCTATCCAGTCTATAAGCCCCGACCTTTACGAAGCATCCGATCTTGACGGGGCAAACCCCTGGCAGAGATTCCGCTATATAGTTTTTCCGAGCATAAAGCCTATAATATCGCTGCAGCTTATACTTGCCGTCAAGGGTGCTATATCAGTTTTTGAGATACCTTACATTATTACCGGAGGAAACTACGGCTCATCTACCTTCGTTATCAAAACTATCGAAACAGCCTTTAAGAAAAAACAGGTAGGTCTTGCATCGGCAATGGCGGTAGTATTGCTTATCATCATAATAATAGTTACGCTTATCCAGCAGTTTGTTTTCAAAGATGAAAAAGATGATTCTGACGCAAAGCGGTTAAGACGTGCGAAAAAAAGACTTGAAAAGAGGGGTAAAGCATGAACAGCAAAGGTCATACAAGAAAAAAAGTGATATACCCCGGTGTTGTCATAATTAGCCTGCTGAAATATCTTGTTCTCATTGCAGGCTGCGTAATGGTGCTGCTTCCCTTGCTCGTTATCATATTAGGTGCATTTAAAGACAGCAAGGAGTTTGCAAACACAGGTGTATTTGAACTGCCTGCAAGCTTTAGGTTTGATAATTTCAAAACAGCATTTTTTGAGGGCAAGGTACTTCTGGGACTTAGAAATACAGCACTTATAATAGTCATCTCCTGCTTCGGAACGATCCTTACGGGAACTATGACGGCTTTTGTGATCCAGCGCTTTGACGGATATTTCACAAGAGCTATAAAGGGGGCTTTTCTTCTGGCAACGCTGCTGCCGAATATTTCTATGCAGGTAACTGTATTCCAGATAGTTTCAAAGCTCGGGCTTTACAACACAATGGCAGCACCCATAATACTCTACGTCGGAACAGATATTATCTCGATATACATTTTCATGCAGTTTTTAAGTCAGATACCTGTTTCTCTTGATGAGAGCGGTATAATGGACGGGGCTTCCTACCCGAGAATATATTTTTCGATAATTCTTCCCAACTTAAAGCCTGCGATAGCAACTGTTCTTATCATAAAGTTTGTAAGCATATATAATGATTTCTATACCCCACAGCTTTATATGCAGGACGAAGATCTGCTCGTGGTATCAACGGTTTTGTACAAATACATAAGCAGCACTTCAATAAAGTGGGAGGTAGTCTTTGCAGGAATTATCATATGTATCCTCCCCACACTTACGATATTCCTTTTCCTGCAAAAATACATTTACAGTGGTCTTGTTTCGGGCGCTGTAAAGGAATAAGCCATCATCTTTTTGATATATCACCATTCTCCTTCAAAAAACGTCCTTCGGGGCGTTTTTTGTGTATAACAACACATAAAAAAACAGCTCTATACCCGGGAGGGGGACAGAGCTGTTGCTGTATCAACTGTTTTTCAGCCGTTTTTTATCCTCGTACATTTCTTTATCTGCTCTTTTGAATACATCGAGCAGGCAGTTGTCTTTATTGGGTACATAATCTGCACTGCCGACGGCGATAACAACGCCGCCGTGTTGCTTGTTGTATTCTACCTGTTCTTTTATTTGCTGTTTGAGCTGTGCTCTGATCTCATAGTCGCCTGCTGTCAGGATTGAAGCGAACTCATCGCCGCCTATCCTGAAAACGGGGGAGTGCTTGAATGTCTTGCATATAAGCGATGAGCCCAAGCGAATATATTTATCGCCCTCGTCGTGCCCGAGATTATCGTTAATCTTTTTCAGATCGTTAAGGTCGAACACAAACACAGAAAACTCCTCGCATATATTTTCCTTGATGAGAGGATCCATTTTCTTTTCGGTATTGCTGTATGCGGATTTGTTCTTTACACCCGTAAGTGAGTCTTTGAAGAGCGCTGCTTTCATTTCGATCTCACGGCGCTTCTGAGCGTCTATATCCGTAACGCCTATAAACACCGTGCCTTCGTTTTCATCTGTGCCTACTATGGTTTTCAGACGGTAGTATTTAAAAACATCGCCCTTTTCGTATCTGTAATCAAAGCCGAAAAGATCACCGTTATTGATCCGTTTAATGAACGACTCCTTGCTGAACATATCACGAAAAAGCGCACGGTCTTCTTCGTATATTATTCTGCCGCAGGCTCTTTCGCAGTCGGTGAAAAAGTCTGTGCCCCTGTTCTTTAACGCAAAATCCTTGTCGGTCCTTTCACGCCGATATTCGATGTAGCTGCCGTCTTTTGTATCTATGCAGTATATATACTGATAGTCATTAGCCATAGCAAGAGCGAGCCTTGTGTCGGTGAGGAGGTTGTTCAGGTTTTTGAGAATATCAAGAGTTCTCACCGCCGAGCTGAGCTGATAGGTCACAAGCTCAAGTTCATCTATAAATTCAGAGCTTTCCGGTTCAAGAAGTGCTAACCCGTACTGTGTCTGCGCAGAGAACAGGTCTGCTGCTATCAGTATCCTTGTACGGTCTGATACGAGCCTGGGATTGTTAAATACCTCATAGGTGCTTATTGACTGTTCTTTCTCGGGGATATTAATACACTCAGCTCCATAGCAGAATGATTTGAAAAGCCATTTAACATCATCGGGGAATTCAGAGCCATTATAGTGTTCAACGGGCTTTTCGAGGATATAAAGATAACTTGTCACAGAGCCGATGTTGCAGAGCCTTTTAAGGATGTCCGCATAGCTGTCCTTGAGATTGCCGCCGAACATCAGCGAATCACGTATAAACAGGTTTTCAAGATGCGTGCGTTCGATATATCTTATCGGCATTGATTTAGACGATTCGTTAAAGGTGTTTTCAACGGCGCTCAACAGCTTTTGTATATACGGCAGGTTTTCCTCCATACAATTTCTCAGAAGCCAGGTATACAGGCTTTCCCTAAGTGCATAAAGCTTGGAAGTTACCTCGCCGAATGTGCTGTCTTTGGGGAAGACACTCATTATCTTTTCGTAAGCGATGTTAACAGAATCATCAGATGCCGTGCTATCAAAAAACTCCTTTTCAAGAAAATCTATCATCTCAGACAGCGGCTCGTATATGGTCATTGTTTCTTCATAAGAGTCTGTTCTGTCCGCTATGTATTCTTTAAGGTTATTTTTTACCGAGTCTGTATCACCCATAAAGAGCATTTCGGGAGTCTTGATAAAGAGCTTATCTGCAAAGCAGGATTCTCTCGGTATAAATCTTGTTTCGACAAGGTGACGCTTGTCTTCTATGCCGTTGAGATAATTATATGCCTTTTCAACAGCTACACTTCCGAGTAAAAAAGCATCAGCTCGTACTGTTGCAAGCGGAGGGTTCAGGTCTTTTGCAAACGGAAGGTCGTCAAAGCCTATTACGGCAATATCCCTTCCGACAGTTTTGCTGCACTCCTTGACAGCATTATATACGACAGATGCGATTATGTCATTTATACATATCACCGCATCTATCTCGGGATTGTCCTCAAGCAGTTTTTCGGCTTCATTTATACAATCGTATGACATATCGCAATACATAAGATAGCTTTCCTTGAAAACAAGACCGTTCTTTTCAAGTCCTTTTCTGTAAGCGATGTACCTTTCAGTGCATTCGCTGTTTTCAGACCTGCCTGCCATTATGCCGATATGCTTTCGGTTATGCTGCGCAAGATAGTCTACCGCAGAAATAATACCTGAGCCATTGTCAAATTCAAGACAGTCATATCCCTCGACATCAGATGCAACGCATAAAACCGGTGTATCGGAAAAGCAGTCGAGAAATCTCTTTTTTTGCTCATTGTCATACGCATATGCAATAGTACCGACGGGCGCTATGATATAATCAAAACGGGCTTTGGCGGCGTAATTAAACAGAACATTGTACTGGTATTCATAATATGCTTCAAAACCGTCATTGATATGCTGTATACCGAGATACTTTCCGGGTATAACGGTAAGGTCTGTTTCAAGACGCTTTGCCGCAGAAACTGCGCCCTTTACAAATTCATTCGAGAATACATCTGTTAGTGTGGCGGCAAGAAGGCAGATATGAGGTCTTTTTTTGTTCATGATTGTCCTCCGATTAATTGCTGTGATGATTATATATGCTGTTTAACATGGGAATGTCGGTGTCTGCAAATTTCTGTAAGCTGAACATATACTCATAGCCTTCAGCCTTTGGTATCAGATCGTGCTTTTCGAGTATCTCAATAAATACATTCGGCGTGATAAGTCCTCTGATAGGATCTTCCCACCTAGCAAGTGTTTCGACTGCACACACCTCTCCGGTAATATTCCGAACTATCGGTTGAAAAAACGGTTTTATGTTTTTACTTTCGAGTGCATATTCAAAGTTGGTCAGTATATAGCTTTCATCGTTGATCATCATAACACAAAGCTCCTTTTTACAGTATTCTTTTTAACAAAGTCAGCGCTTGTTTTAGCTGTATGTATCTAAATTATTATACCACATTTTTATAGTTTTTTCAATATAATTTAGGTATATATTTCATGTATATCTATTATTCCAATGCAGTGCATTGCATCTTCAAGAAGAAAGCAGATTGCTACATAAGGCAATAAACAACAAGAGATTAGCCGATTTTGGGCTAATCTCTATGTCAGACTACTACACCGAAAGGTGTGTTACTTGTTAAGTTGGTTGAACCGCCGTGTACCAAGCGGTACGCACGGTGATGTGAGAGGTCGGCGGCTCATTGCCGCCTCCTACTCGATTATATGATTTTAATATTGACACCTCCCTCAAAATATAGTATAATAACCATGAAAACCATAGTCTTAGTAAGTGGATGAGACTAATGAAAGCTAATATCCCAGACAGAGTCTTAAAAGAGATCAAAGAGTTTGCTGCAATGCATAATATAGATAAGGTGATTCTGTTCGGCTCTCGTGCAAGAGGAACGCATAGTGAAAGAAGTGATATAGATATAGCTGTCAGCGGCTGTGATTATGATTCATTCTACTGGGATATAAAAGATAAGGTCCATTCACTTTTGTCGTTGAATTGCTTGACTCTTGTACTCTAAGGCAACACCGCACAAAGCCCTCAGGCGGTCTTTGTGCGGTGTTGCCCTAAGATAAATAATCCCTTATAATTTCTACTATTGTAGATGAGTAGTGTAAAATTATAGGAAACTAAGATAAGTAATCCTTCATGATTTCTATGGAAGAATAACTTACGAAACATCACTATCAATAAGTATAGGGTAATACAGAATCATCTGTTTATAAGTACCTTACATCTAATAATCAACGAGATCTATGAACTAAAGAGCGAAGAAATAGACGGGATTACGCTGTTTAGTATAGCAAAGAGCTTTGAATAAAAATGAGCCGATATCTTGTGAGGTCGGCTCATTTTTTAACGGAACACGCCCATATCTTTGGGACTTATTTGGGCCTTATTACCCCAAAAAGATACTAAAAGCCGCATTAAGCCATTTTGCTTAACTTGCTTTGAAACGTCGTATTTTCGGGCGTTTGCGGGATTGGCAAAAAGCCACAAAAGAACATTTGTATGTTATTTGTACGCTCCTTGTGCGTTACCCTGCATCTTTGCCTTGCTTATTATAACGCTTGGTGCGTTATGCAGTCGCAAAAAATTCTAAGGAGAAACGCCATAATATGATCACCAGACCTCTTGAAATGGAAAAATATATCCGCATAGGCGGGGAAAAGCCTGTCGTTATCAAAGAAGCCCCCGAACAATTCAAACAAATCGCCCGAAAGACTAACGAAGAGTATCAAAAGATCACGGGAGAAGAGTACTATATCATCGAAGAATAATCAAAGCCGCTTGGGTCACACCAAGCGGCTTTCTTGTGTTCATTTTGCTGAAACTGAATGTACTTGCTTACCTCAGCATCTCCCTCATGCTGCCTACCGCGATGGCAAGGGTCGATGAGTTGTGTAAAAACGCCGAGGTGGTGGGGGCTATCACGCCCGAAGCACCAAGCACCATAAGGGCGAAGTTGAAGCCTATAATGGTGCGGTAGTTTGCGTTAATGCGCCGCATGAGCGCCATGCTGAGTTCCCTGAGCGTCACAAGAGCGCCAAGGTCATCAGCCGAGATCGTGATGTCTGCTACCTCTCTTGCAATGGCTGCGCCGCTTGATATGGCTATGCCTGCATCGGCTTCTGACAGGGCGGGGGAGTCGTTCACGCCGTCGCCTATCATTATGACCTTTCTGCCGTGGGCTTTTTCACGCCTTACAAATTCCGCCTTGTCTTCGGGCAGCACCTCGGCGAAGTATTCGTCTACGCCAACTTTTTCGGCAACGGCTCTTGCGGTGCGCTCGCTGTCGCCCGTCATCATTACTACCTTGCTGACACCTAAATCTTTGAGCTGTGCGAGCACGGCCTTTGCTTCGGCACGTATCGGGTCTTCTATGCATATCACCGCCGCTAAAACTCCGCCGACTGCTAAGAATAGATGTGAGTATTCGTCGGGCAGATGCTCAAAGCTCTCCTGACTGCTCTCTGGCAGCACGCACCCCTCGTCCTCAAATACAAAGTGATAGCTGCCAAGCACTACCTTGACGCCCTGTATCGAGCTTGCTATGCCGTGGGCTACCACGTATTCCACCTCGCTGTGAAGTTCTTCGTGAACAAGCCCTTTGTCGGCGGCTGCTTTAACAACGGCGTTTGCTATCGAGTGAGGGTAGTGCTCTTCAAGGCAGGCCGCAAGCCGCAGGGCTTCGTCCTCGTCATTCTCGCCAAAGGTTATGACCTTTGCCACGCTCGGCTCTGAATGGGTCAGCGTGCCTGTTTTGTCAAAGATTATCGTGTCGGCATCTGCCACAGCTTCAAGGAACTTGCCGCCCTTGACGGTTATGCCGTAGCTCTGCCCCTCACGCATTGCCGATATCACAGATATGGGCATTGCAAGCTTCAAGGCACACGAGAAATCCACCATAAGTATCGACACGGCCTTGCTTGCATTTCGTGTGATGAGATAGGTAAGCAGCGTGCCGCCTAAGCAGTATGGCACAAGGCTGTCTGCAAGGTGTGATGCACGGCTCTCTACCTCTGATTTGAGCTTCTCGCTCTCCTCTATCATCTTGACTATGCGGTCATATTTGCCGTTGCCTGTTATCTTGTCTACCTTGATAATGCAGCTGCCCTGCTCGACGACCGTTCCTGCATAGACGTAGCTGCCCGTGCCTTTGTGAACTGCAAGCGCTTCGCCTGTGAGTGTAGCCTGATTGACCTCGGCCTCGCCCGATATTACCTTGCCGTCAAGGGGAATCATGCTGCCTGTGCGCACTACTATCTCATCACCCTCGCATATGTCACGAATGGGCACGAGCGTGTCGCTTTCCCTGCCGTGCAGCCATACCTTTTCTACGCCTAAAGACATAGTGCGGGCAAGGTCATCGACTGATTTTTTGTGCGTCCAGTCTTCAAGCAGCTCGCCGAGGCTGAGCATGAACATAACGCTCGACGCCGTCTTGTGTTCGCCCCTTATGAGGGAAACGGTTATCGCCACCGCATCGAGCAGCGACACCTCTATCCTGCCCTTTGAGAGCGAGCGCAGCGCCTCACGCACATAGCGTGAAGCCTTGATGACCGATATGCCCAGCCGCAGCGGTGAGGGGATAAGGCGCTTGAAAATCAGCCGCTTTGTGAGCATAAAGAACAGCCTGTCTTCAAACTCACGTTCAAGCTCTCTGCCTGTGTGCTCGGGAACGAGTGCGGCTGCCTTTTCGTCTTCATAAGAAAACTTCGACAGCGCTCTTATCACCCTTGCTCTGTCGGTAAAGAGTATCACCGCATCGCCCGTTCTGTCATAGACCCTGACGTCCTTGACATAGGGCTTTGAGCACAGGTAGTATTCGAGCATATCCGCCTGAGCAAGTGTCATGCGGCTTTTCATTATATGTACTCTCAGCCTGTCCTTGCCCTCGTGAAGAATCTTACACCTCATCGCTCGTTTCTTCCTCTGCTGTTACTTCCTCATAGGTGTCCTCGATGATGTCTTCTGCCTGCTCCTGTGCGTTTTTCTCGTTGAGTGCCCTTGCATCAGCTGCTATGTCGCCGCAGCATTCACGAACCTTTGTCACGTTCTCCATTACTGCTTCCTTGCCTCTTAATGCTGCTGCCGTGGTGTGTGTGTAGACTTTCTTTGCGCATTTGCTCGTAAGCGCCTTGATGCCCAGCGTGCTTGCTGCCATACCTCCTACGAATAATGCTGCTTTTGCCCAGATTGCCATAGATATTCTTCCTTTCTATATTAAAATATATAATGAACGGGAGAGAAAGCCCCTCCCGTACATCAGCTTATTTCTTGGCAGAATGACACTTTCCCTGCATAGCGCAGTGCGAGCACCCGCAGCCGCAGCTGCCCTTGCCGCTTTTTTTGCTCTTTATCATCGACCGTATACTAAGTGACACGATAACGAGCAGTATCGCTATAATTATTATGTTGCCTGCGTTTTGACTGAGCCATGCTGCCATTTTTCTTCCTCCTTATGCCTTGCTGCCTGCAAGAGCGAGCTTGCCGCTGAGCTTTGTGGCCTCCTTGTAGGGGCGTACGAGCATATATATCATGCCTGCAAGTACAGCAAATGCAAATACTACGCCTACAACGTTCACATTACCTGTGAACAGGCCGCCGAACTGGTTTATCATAAGTGCTACCGCATAAGCAAAGCCGCACTGATATGTGATAGCGAATGCTGTCCACTTGGGGCTGTTCATCTCACGCTTGATAGCGCCCATTGCTGCAAAGCAGGGTGCGCAGAGGAGATTGAACACTAAGAACGCAAAGCCTGTGATGCCTGTAAATGCAGCACCCAGTGCCTGCCATGTTGTCTGGTCGCCGCTGCCGTAGAGTGTGCCCATTGTGCCGACGATGTTTTCCTTAGCCACAAGGCCTGTGATAGATGCAACAGTCGCCTGCCAGTTGCCAAAGCCGAGGGGAGTGAATATCCATGCGATAGCATTGCCTATCTTTGCAAGGATAGAGCCGTCGAGAGCGTCTTCTTCGAGCATCTCTAAGCTGCCGTCAACAAAGCCGAAGCGGCTTGTGAACCAGATAACTATCTGCGAGATAAGGATAACTGTTCCTGCCTTCTTGATGAAAGACCAGCCTCTTTCCCACATCGAGCGAAGAACGTTGCTTACTGTGGGCAGGTGGTATGCGGGCAGCTCCATAACAAAGGGTGCGGGGTCGCCTGCGAACATTGTAGTCTTTTTGAGCATTATGCCCGAGATTATGATAGCCGCCATACCGATAAAGTATGCAGATGTTGCTACCCATGCCGAGCCGCCGAAGATAGCGCCTGCTATCATTGCGATAAAGGGCACCTTTGCGCCGCAGGGGATAAAGGTCGTGGTCATTATGGTCATGCGCCTGTCACGTTCGTTTTCTATTGTACGTGATGCCATGATGCCGGGAACGCCGCAGCCGACGCCTACCAGCATAGGAATGAAGCTCTTGCCCGAAAGGCCGAACTTTCTGAATATTCTGTCAAGCACAAATGCGATTCTTGACATATAGCCGCAGGCCTCTAAGAATGCAAGCATTAAGAAGAGAACGAGCATCTGCGGAACAAAGCCTAAAACTGCGCCCACGCCTGCGATGATACCGTCTATGATAAGGCCTTTGAGCCAGTCGGAAGCGCCTGCCTTGTCAAGACCCTTTTCTGCAAGTGCAGGGATGCTCGGTACATAAGTGCCGTAGTCAGCGGGGTCAGGCTCTTCTTCAAACTTCTCCATTGTTGCAAGAGCGTCTTCGTAGTCTGCGAGAGTTGCGGTCTCTTTTGTTATTTCAAGAGTTTCCTCGTCCTCCACATCGTAGGTGAACTCGCCTGTCGGGGCGCTGCCGTTTTCTTCAACGTATGCCTCATAGCCGCCGATTATCAGATCAGCTGTTGAGAACTCCTCGGCATCTGCTTCATACTCTTCTGTGCCGTTGCCGAAAAGGTGGAAGCCGTCACCGAAGATGTTGTCGTTGGTAAAGTCGGTAAGTGCTGCACCCACAGCCACCATAGCAACCCAGTAAACTGCAAACATTATCGCTGCGAATATGGGAAGACCCAGCCAGCGGTTGGTAACTATCCTGTCTATCTTGTCAGATGTGGAAAGCTCGCCTTTGTTTTTCTTCTGGTAGCAGTCGTCAATGATATTTGCGATATAGCCGTAGCGCTCGCCTGTGATTATCGACTCGGCGTCGTCATCGAGCTCTTTTTCTACTGCTGCGATGTCTGCTTCGATGTGCGAGAGCTTGTCGCCCTTGATACCCAGCTTTTCGATGACCTTTTCATCACGCTCGAAAAGCTTTATCGCATACCACCTCTGCTGTGCTTCGGGCAGGTCGTGAACGCAGGCTTCCTCGATGTGTGCAAGTGCGTGCTCTACTGCGCTGCCAAAGCGGTGAACAGCCTCGGTCGAGCCTTCTCTTGCAGCGAGTATAGCAGCCTCAGCTGCATCGGAAACGCCGTCGCCTTTGAGCGCTGATATCTTTACTACCTTGCACCCCAAGGCCTCGGAGAGCTTCTGAATATCCACCACATCACCGTTTTTGTTTACGATATCCATCATATTAACGGCGCACACAACGTGTATGCCAAGCTCGGTGAGCTGTGTTGTGAGGTAGAGATTTCGCTCTAAGTTTGTGCCGTCGATGATGTTGAGTATCGCATCGGGGCGCTCGTCTATAAGATAGTTTCTCGCCACGACCTCTTCAAGGGTGTAGGGCGAGAGGGAGTAGATGCCCGGCAGGTCGGTAACGATAATGTCCTTATGCTGCTTGAGCTTGCCCTCTTTCTTTTCTACAGTTACGCCCGGCCAGTTGCCCACGAACTGGTTTGAGCCTGTCAGCGCATTGAAAAGCGTGGTCTTACCGCAGTTGGGGTTGCCCGCCAGCGCTATTTTTATACTCATTCTTTTTCCTCCTTCAAAATGTTAGCTTAGGCTAACTTATGTACAAAAAATAAAAACGTCAGACTATTTCGACCATTTCAGCGTCAGCTTTTCTGATAGAAAGCTCATAGCCTCTTACAGTCACTTCGATAGGGTCGCCCAGCGGTGCTACCTTGCGAATGGTCACAGCCGTTCCCTTGGTGATACCCATATCCATGATCCTGCGCCTTACAGCACCCTCGCCTGTGAGCTTTTTCACAGTTACCGTGCTGCCGATGCCTGCATCTCTTAGTGTCATATCATTTCCCCCTTATACCATTATTTTCATAGCCAGCTCACGGCTGACTGCTACTCTTGTTTCCTTGACGTTGACGATAAGATTACCGCTCATCTGCGAGATGATCGTTACCGTTCCGCCCACGGCAAAGCCCAAGTCTTCAAGGTGCTTTCTCACCTCTGCCGTGCCGCCGATGCGTGTTATCGTGTAGCTTTCGCCCACGTTTGCGGATAACAGTGGCATACTATCCCCTCCTCCTATTTTGGTTAGTCATGCCTAACCTCTCATTATGATTATACTATGCTAACTCGATTATGTCAATGCTTTCCTACACATTTTGTCGGAAAGACGAAAAGTTAGCCGTGTATAACCCTATCTTTTGTTAGTTATGACTAACCTAAAAGGCTGTCGGCTTTCACCGACAGCCCTTCAGTATATTGAGAAGAATATTATATGGTGTTTGCGTAAGTTATTTGAGCTGCCCGCCAAGCTCCTTGCACTTTGCGAGTGCGTCATCGTCGGGGGTGTTGTTGCAGATAAGACCCTCGCCGTTCACAAGCTCAGCGCCTGCGGCCTTTACTCTATCTGCCCAGAGGCGCATCCATTCGCCGTCGCCCCAGTCATACGAGCCGAAAATGGCGATCTTCTTGCCGCTTATCTTGCCCTCGATGCCTGCGAAGAAAGGCTCGAACTCGCTGTCTTCCAGTTCCTCTGCACCCATTGCGGGGCAGCCGAGTGCGAGTGCGTCGTATTCGCTCACATCGCCGTCAAAGTTTGATACCTGCACGGCGGAAACTCCTGCACCCTCTGCCACGGCGTTAGCCATAGCCTCGGTGTTACCTGTTCCCGACCAGAAAATTACTGCTGTTTTCATAAGTTAGATCCTCCTGAAATCTATTTCTAATGGGGGCATGGCCCCCATACCCCCGAGCTGACCCGTCGGCGTCTGGTGAGGCTTGGAGAACTTTGAAAGGCCTGAAGGCCTTTCAAAGTTTCCAAGGAGCCGCCTCGGGGTCATCTCTTGTTTTCACATTTTTACCCAATTGAATCACGCTACGCAAGCCCTCAGCGGTCTGCCGCTCTCTATCTGCCTGCACAGGCAGATACGGCAGTTCTCAAAGCACTCAAACATCGCCCGTGCCTTGTCCACATCGCCGTAGACTTTCCACACGCCGCACAGCTTGCAGCGCTGACCGCAGTTTGCGATAAAGCCCTTTACGTCCTCCAGCGGGTAGCCTAAGAATATCCCGACTTCGTGGGGGAAGTCGCTTTGCACGAGCCGTTCGCACAGCCTGTCAAGGCAGCTTTCCGCACCCCATGAGGGGTCGTAGCCATACCTTGCAAGAAACGCCTTCACATCTGCCGCCGCAAGGGTCTTATCAAGCAGCGCCTTATCGAAGATATACACGAGCCTGCGTGTATCGCCCCTGTTTACAAAGCGCACGCCCAGCCGCTTGCTGTCAAGGCTTTCTTCAAGCCTGCCCACATCACAGCCCTTTGCAGACAGCGACAGCAGGCTGCCGCACTTTACTCCCATAAGCGTAGGTGCTGCGTGGAATGCCAGCACGCTCTCGATATTTCTGATGCTCGTTGCTGACATAGGCGGCTCCTTTCTTTTGCAGGTTAGCAGTAGCTAACCGACTGTATTCAGTATACACGTTATCCGCCTTTATGTCAAGGGTTTTTTGCGTAGTTTTATGAGATTTGTAGAAATGCATAAATGGTTAGCGGTTGCTAACCGCTGTTTTTGTGCAATAGTTAGAAATTGCTAACTGCCATATGCATATCTGTTGACATTATATTTTTGCGGGTGGTATGATAGTGTTAGTTAATCGTGGGTAACATCGGGAGGGTGCCAAGTTTTCACCCTGTATGCCCATTCGCCAACAGATAACTGATATAGTTATCCCTTTAATACATTATTTCTTAGCACAACAAATCGGGAAGTTATCGAGGTGTTAATTGTTGAGAGGGCGGCATACCGAAGGGGTGCGGGTGGCGCTGGTTTCGGCAGAGCTGAAACCGGAAAGCCCCCGCCAACACGTTCGGCAAGCATTACGGTATATCACAGCTAAACCGTTTAGGCGGCAAAACACCCCTCCGCCTGCTTCGCAGGCACCTCCCCTTAGGGGGAGATTGGTATCGCCTCGCTATCGCTCGGCTCCTGCCGCCTAACGGCGGCGCCGCAAAGCGGTCTCGGCGCTAAGGCGCCTCGACATTTGCGGCAGGGCGGCGAACATTATTTGTTCCTTTAGGGCTGTTGTTACCACAGCGCTGTGCGGTTTAATATACTTAGTTCGCCGCCCTTGCGCCTGCGGCGTTGGGACTCTGTCCCAAACCCTGCTGGGGCCAGCCCCCGTCCCCGCAAGCCCTTTTTGAGGAAAAGGGCTTGACCCCAAAACCTTTTTGTGTTTTTGTTACCCTATAAACCCCGATTTGTTAAGGCAACCTCTCATTGTGTGTCAAGGGGATAACCATACAATTCTAAACACGGAGTGATGAAAATGCTGACAGAACAGCAGAAAAAATATCTATACGCCATATATCTTCTCGGGCAGAACGGCGAGAGGGTGCGCACTACCGACATCGCAGAGCACCTGCACGTATCAAAGGCGAGTGCCGTGAAAATGTGCGGCAAGCTGCTTGACGAGGGGCTTATCACAAAAGAGCCTTACCGTCAGATAGTGCTCACAAGCAGGGGAGTGGCGGAAGCAAATGGCCTGTTCACGCCCTGCGTTATCTTACAGGATCATTTTGAGAAAAGGGTAGGGCTTTCTGCCGAGACGGCGGCAAAGGTGAGCGTGCTGATATCTTCGGGAATAGACGAGCAGACTCTTGACAAGATAGTGAGCTACATTCTTTCGCAGGGGGCAAACCCGTGACGGGCGAGGTGTTCACGGGGCTTTTGCTGCCGTTTTTGGGAACTGCGGCAGGCTCGGGCGGCGTATTCTTTATGAAGCGTGAGCTTAGCACGGGCGTGCGGCGTGCGCTGACGGGTTTTGCGGCAGGGGTGATGACTGCGGCGTCTATATGGAGTCTTATTATCCCCGCAATGGATATGTCGGCTGACAAGGGCAGGCTTGCTTTTCTGCCTGCGGTCATCGGTTTCTGGGCGGGGGTGCTGTTTTTACTGCTGCTTGACAGCGTGATACCGCACCTGCACATGAACGCCGACAAAGCCGAGGGTCTGCCCTCACATCTTGCACGTACTACAATGATGGTGCTCGCCGTGACGCTTCACAACATTCCCGAGGGCATGGCGGTCGGCATCGTTTATGCAGGCTTTATCTCAGGCTCGGGGGATATGACGGCAGGCGGTGCGCTGGCGCTGGCTCTCGGCATAGCCATACAGAATTTCCCCGAGGGTGCGATAATCTCAATGCCTTTGCACGCCGAGGGCAAGAGCAGGGGCGGCGCATTTTTGTTAGGCGTTCTTTCGGGCGCCGTCGAGCCTGCGGGCGCTTTGCTCACCATACTTTTTGTAGGGCTTTTACTGCCGCTGATGCCATATCTTCTGAGCTTTGCGGCGGGTGCTATGGTATACGTGGTCGTCGAGGAGCTTATCCCCGAGATGAGCGAGGGCGAGCACTCAAACATCGGCGTTGTGATGTTTTCACTGGGCTTTACCGTGATGATGGCGCTTGATGTGGGGGTGGGGTGAGACGCCCGATATATCCCAGAAAAGCGGAGAAAAAGCAACCCCCACTCTCTCGCCAAACGGCAGGAGGGTGGGGATATTATTGGTGCTTACTAAATTATTAGCGAGTTTCAAAGCTGTTCATTCATCCGACACATCACACCGTGGGTCATTATTCTTCCACGCTATCCTGTATTCTTGAACGCTCATACCGTTATAACCGCCTTTGTAGTCGGGGCGAGAGCCTTCAAGCGGGTCATCGCACCATCCGCACACAGGGCAAAAATCAAAGCTTCCGTACTCTGCAAATTCGTGCTGTCCGCATACAGGGCATTTGTGTTTTTGAATTATCGGCTTGATTCCGAATATTTCTTCCGTTTCAAACTGAATGATATCGGACGTGTTTGCTTCGGGGTTATCTTTTATAAACTTGGTGATCTTTTCGATATATTCGTCATTATCTTTAGCCTCAATAAGACCGCCTTCCACAAAACCATCGTATGAATCCGAAACACCTTCAAGCAGAGCTTTGAATTCTTCAAATTTATCCATATCTGCTCTCCTTTTACTTATCACACAAAAACTATTGACTTTATTTCTGACGAAAACAGCGTTACACCGCTATTATCGTCTTCTTCCTTAAGGATATCTATGCTGTCTTCATCTTTGTCGGGGTTATCATATTTATCGGAATACGCATACACATACCAATGATCAAATGCTCTGCCGTCAAAGCACTCAATATTTACATAGCTTCCTTCAAATCGTTCAAGTTCCATTTATCATCAGTCCTAACAATAATCATCGGAAAGAGGTCGTTATCTATCACCTAAGCCTCACCGCCAGCATAGTCAGATCATCAAACTGCGGTGCCTCGCCCACGAATTCATCGACCTGCTGCTTCATGCTTGCAAGCAGATCCTTGGGTGAAGCGTCGGGGGTCTTGTTGAGCACTTCTATCATTCTGTCTGTGCCGAAAAGCTTGTTGTCGGCGTTGGTCGCCTCGGCTACGCCGTCGGTGTAAAGAAACAGCGTGCCGCCTTTTTCGAGGGTCAGCTCATACTCCTTGTACTTCATTCCCTCAAGACCGCCTATTACGAAGCTGTGCTTGTCCTTGAAAAGCTCAAAGTTCCCGTCTGCCTTTCTTATCATCGGGTATTCGTGGCCTGCGTTTGCGGCGGTTATCTTGCCTGTTGATATTTCAAGTACGCCCAGCCATACAGTTACAAACATCTTCTCGTCGTTGTTTTTGCATATCTGTGTGTTGGTCTGTTCAAGCACCTTTGCGGGGTTTGAGCCCATCATGGCAAAATTGCTCACCAGTATCTTTGACATCATCATGAAAAGCGCCGCAGGTATGCCCTTGCCCGATACATCTGCCATTACTATTCCCAGGTGGTCATCATCAAGCAGGAAGAAATCGTAGAAATCGCCGCCCACTTCTTTTGCGGGGGTCATTGTGGCATATATGTCGAAATCCTCACGGTCGGGGAATGCAGGGAAGGTGTTCGGCAGCATATTTGCCTGTATCCTCGTGGCAAGTTCAAGCTCTGCGCCTATGCGCTCCTTTTCGGCGGTGATGTGCTGAATGTTGTCTATGTATCGCTTTATCTCTGTCACCATTGACGAGAAATCGACAGCAAGCTCCTGTATCTCATTGTTAGATGTGATGAGCTTAAGCTCATCGACGGTCTTTTCGGTGTCCTTGGTCTGCTTGTATTCATTGATGATGTTCTGCTCGTCCTTAAGAGGAACTATGACGTTCTTTTTGAGCAGCTTCATAAACAGTATGCCGAGGATAAGAAACAGTACCGAGATAACTACAGCGATAAGCAGCGACATACTTAGTACACTTGAAATAAGGTCACGCCATTGCATCGAAACGCCTACGAACATTATCGTCTCGCCGTCGCAGCGCACGGGGGCAAACATATGCACATAGTCGTTGTCTGCACCCTTGCTCATTGAAAGCTCCATAGCATCTACAGGCTCGCCTGTGCGTATTATATCATCAAGCACGGGATAAACGCCCTCTGCATAGGGTGTCGTCGAGCCAAGCTCAAACACCTCGCCGCCCGAGCTTATGCGGGCTTCATCGCCCTTTACGCCAGTCAGCAGGAAAAATGTCTCGCCGTTATTCACCACAAAGCCTGTGAGAAATTCGGGGGAATAGGCGTTCTTGCTTCGGCTGTAGCTTTCGCTGAGTTCATAGTAGCACACCTCGGCAAGCAGCAGCTGCCCCTGCGCATCGAGCGACTCTGCCTGCTTCGGGGTAACATATCTTGCCTCGGTCAGCTCGGGAAGCTTTTCTTTTAGCTGAGCGATCTTTGCATTTGCCTTTTCGCTGTCGCCGTAGAAAAACTCCATATCCTCATAATGCTCCTGCCAGTAGGGGATAAGAAAGCTTAAAGGCTCATAGCTCTCCAGCTCGGCGGCGGTGTATGTAGCAAGCCTGTTTGCGCTGTCAAATCTCTCTCTTATGTAGTGGGTCATATTATATGCAAAAATAAAGACCGATGTGAGCAGTATAACTATTATCTCGATAATGCTCATAGGGCGGCTTATCTGTAGTGCGACTTTTCCGTTTCTTTTATTCTTCTGCATTTTTAGCTGTCAACTCCTTAAATGATGCCTTGACCTTATCCCGCACCCACACGGTGATATACAAAGAAAGCATCGTTATGATAAAATTAGCAAGCACGCACAAAACCGCATACTGACCTATCAGCGGATAAAGTATCCTGAAATAGAGATACACATAGGGGCAGTTGAAAAGGAACATATGCATACTGTGAGCCTGGGTGTACTGCCACAGCTTTGATGCCCTGAGCTTGCCGAAAACCTCAAATCGCCCGAGCGCCATAAGCGCACAAAAGCCTGTATATATGCCGCAAATATCGCAAAGCCACACAAGAAGAAAATGCGTTTGTGACGCCTTATGCTGAAACATACTGCCTGCAAAGAAAGCTGCCGCAAGAGCAAAAAGCAGGGCTGTGGGCAGCTTTTCTGCTTTCTCGGCAAAGTGAAAGGTAGCTATACCGAGAAAATAGCAGACAAAATACGGCCCTGTCTGGCTAAGCTTGAAGTAAGGGAAATCTGCAAGGAAAAGCTGGACGGTAAGCCCTGCCGCCACGGCTATTACAAAAGTCAGCGGCAGTAGTTTTTTTGTAAGCAGCGGCTTTATCAGAATAAACAGCAACGACACCCAGAAAAGCAGCCACAAAAACCACAAATGGTCGGAAAAGCAGCCGAGGAGCATATACTTATACCCCGTGAGGTAGCCCGCATTCTCGGGGCGGCCGAAGCATTTGATATTAAAAAACGTATAAAGCGGCACCACCCACAGCGCCCCATAGAGATAATAGGTCACAAGCAGTCTTTTAGACCGCCCTGTAAAAAATTTCAGGATAGACCTGTCACGCTGTTTTATACTGTTGGCAAACAAAAACCCCGAGCAGAACACAAAGCTCGATATCAGCGTTGCATCTGTGAAGACAGATATCCACACAGCGCCCTTTGCGGTAAAATCCGCCGTTTCCGGGAAGTAGGGGTTGCCTGCATAAAACAGCAGACAATGCCCCAGTATAACGCCGATAAGCGCAAATGTTTTCATATCTGCTATATAGTCAAAGTTTTTTCTCTCGCTCATTTTGTCACCCGCCTGATTATGATGATCATACTACTTTATTATACCATATATTTCGTGATTTTTCTACTGTTTTGATGAATTGTTTGTGATTTTCAACAAATTTGCGGTGGAGAAGTTATGTAAAGTGTCAAGGGAGTGGGGGGATAAGAAAACCGCCTGATTACTCAGACGGTTTATCGTTATTATCTTTTGGCTATGTTTACATATAGAGCAATCTGTAATACAAACCATATAATCACTTCCTGATATTTTTATCGTGTGAAATCATAAATGAAATTGGGATACACGTTAGTTACTCGATATCTTCAAACGAGGTTTTCATTAGTTTCAAAATGTTTTAGTTCATCTTCTGAAAGGTCTATAAATGATTTGCCCGTTGTTTTTATGTAATCACGTAGTTTTCGCATATCATATTCATAAGGCTTTAGCTTTTCTTGTGTGCCAACAATAAAAGCATCACTATCAAATCTGTCAAAGTTATCCATAATATAATCTTCTCCTTTCCGTTCATCATACCACTTCCCCAAATAATGTCAATATCCTTTCAGTGATTTCCCGCCAAAAACGAATAATTTGTCATTTCCTGCGCAAAATATCCCTGCAAATCAAAAAACACGGAGCGTGATATATATGAAAGCAACAGGAATAGTAAGGCGTATCGACGACCTCGGGCGTGTCGTCATACCAAAGGAGATAAGGCGCACTATGAGGATACGGGAGGGTGACCCCTTAGAGATCTTCACCGACTCAAACGGCGAGGTGGTGCTCAAAAAATACTCTATCATGGGCGAGCTTGCCGAGGGGGCGGATAAGGCGGCGCAGGTGATAAGTAAGCTCAGCGGCTCGCCTGCGGTGGTGTTTGACCGTGACCATGTGGTGGCGGCAGCAGGCGTGCATAAGCGGGAGTTTCTTGAACGGCGTGTGTCGCCTGCACTTGAAGAGATATTCGAGAGCAGGCGTGCCTACTACGCCGAGCAGGAGAGCACAAAGCCCCTTATGCCTATCGAGGGTATCGAGCGGCGTGCGCTCACGGTGGTGCCTATAATATCCTCGGGGGATTGTACTGGTGCGGTGGCGCTTGTGGCGTCGGACGACAGAGCCATAGCCACCCCCGAGCATGAAATGCTTGCCCGTGCGGCGGCTATGTTTCTGGGTAAGCAGGGCGAGGGGGCGTAATCATCAGCTAAGGAAACTAATGTGTACCCTTATGGCACTAATCTGCCTCCCCTGAACGCATTATCAGCCTGCGGCTGAAAAAGCTCGGCGGGGTTCCGCTCGGCGGCGCAAGCGCCCCCACAAATCCCAATTTGTGAGGCTAAGTAATGGTGCGTAATAGAATAAAAAAGAGGTACTGCATACACAGTACCTCTTTTGCTGTTATCGGTCATTTGTCCTCGCTGCTCTGGTCGTTGGTGCCGCCCTGTGACATCTCGTCGTCGGTAAAGGGTATCTCGGCAGCTTTGAGGAAGAATATCTTGTAGCCGCCCGATTCGTTTGATACGTATATCGTCAGGTCGGCGTCCTCTGTCAGCTTGCTGCCCGAGAAAGTCACCTTGGCATCGACCTTGTAGGGGTGCTTTATCGCATTCACGCCCGATTCGGACTTGATGTCGTTTATCTCGTCGTCATCAAGCTTTTCAGGCTCTGAAAGCTCGGTCTTTATCGTGAAGCCCTCGCCGTATTTCTCGTCAAAGTCCTTGCAGTAGTAGTCGCTCATGTAGTTGTCCTTGGTGGCACCAAGCTCGGCTATGTCGCTGTCATACTGCTTTTTTATGTCGGGGTGCAGGGCGCCCGAAAATGCCGCATAGTCCTTGTCCTGTATCGCCGTAAAGTAGGCGTCAATCGCCTTTGTCTTGCTCGAAAGACTTATAGTGCCCGACGCCACAAGGCTCACGAATATGATAATGCCCGCCATAAGGAAGATAGCCGCCACAGCGCCCTTGCTTGCCTTGAATTTCTTTTTCTTTTTGCCCTTTGACTTGGCGCTTTTTTCCTTAAGCTCGGCGTAGTAGGCTTCCTTTTCCTCGGGGGTCATGAATCTCACGGGCTTTGCGCCGTCTTTTTTCATTTTTTCCAGAGCCTTGGAGGTCACATCGGGCTTGCCGTAGCCGCACTTGTCGCAGTAGTCGCCCTTGTATTCCGCCCCGCAGGACTTGCATATCTTAGTTGCCATAGTTTCCCTTGCCTTTCTTGTTTAGTTGTATGTCTGATATGGTTTTGGTTATTTCTTGCTTTAATGCTCTACAAATCGGGAATTTGTGGGGGCGCTCCGCTGTTAGAATCCCTCCGTCACCGCCGAGCGTTATCCGCAAAGCGGATAATGCGTTCAGGGGAGGCGAAATCATCAGCTAAGGGAACATCTTCAGCAAGTCCGACGTGTTGTTGGGGGCTTTCGGTGTCAACTCTGTTGACACCAGCGCCACCCAAGCCCCTTCGGATTGCCGCCTACCGCATTAGAATCCGTCGCCCGAATGGGCGACACCTCAATTATGCATTATGCATTATGAATTATGCATTTCCCCATAATCCCCGATTTGTGCTGTTACCCTTTCTTTTTCTTCTTCGCCGCCGGCAGCTCGTCTGCCACGGCAGTTACAAGCCTTGCCAAAAACTCCCTGTCGTCGGTGTTGTCTACGAGCAGCATTTCCTTTGCTCCCTCGTAGGGCAGCTCGTAAGCCGCATTCGGCATAAGCTCCTTTGCTGACTTGGTGGGCTTTATCAAAAACCTGTCATCATATATCCCGCCGATGACCTTGCCTTTGCAGTAGATTATGTATTCGCCCATCATCTGACGGCTGCTTATCTCCTCGGCAAGCGAAAGCTGCTCTGAAATGTAGTCAAGATATTCTTTCTTTGATGCCATATTACTTGCCCCCGAATATGCTGCTAATAAATCTGTTCACCTGGTATGACCTTATCTGCCCCGTTTTGCACCATATGGCAAAATGCTCGCAGTTGTTCGATACAAGGTCATAGTGCTTGTTGAAGCCGTATCTGTTGCCGTGCATAACGCTTTTTGCACGCTCAAGCGTTTCCTCGGCAGAATAAATCCTCGGCAGGTCGTCATAGGGTAGGGTCTGCGTGTCGCCGTCAAGCAGTACCTGTGCGCAGGAAAAATCCAGCACAAAGTAATCCTGCTGCCCGCCGAGAAAATCGGCTATCGGCGCTTCGTGAATGGTGGGGTCACCAAAATCCCCGTCAGATGATGCGAAATGTATCACCCGCCTGTTGCCGGCATACACGGCAAAATGTTCATACCCCAGCGGACGCTTTATGCCTATGATGTCGCCCTCGTATAAAAGCTCGCAGCTCTCCTCGCCCGACATTGGTATCGCCACCGCACCGTCAATGTTCGGCAGCTTCTCAGAGCTTATTATGCTGTTGACCTTGTCGTTAAGGCCGCTTTGCCCTATGACCGTGCTCACCGTTTCGTTCACTATTTCCTTTATGGGGGTGCTCTTTACGATATCGGCCGCCCTGTTAACTATATCCGACAGGTCAGAGCCGTTTAACTCTATCTTGTATTCGGCCATGCTTTTCTCCTTACTAAAGGCAATGCCTAAAATGCCCCACACTTGTTTGGTGTGAGGCATATTTTTATTGATTTACTGCTTTTTTGGCAACACTTTTCTTAAGTATCGCATCGATCTCATCACGGTAGATGCGCTCTTGTTCACGGCTCATCTCCTCGGTGGGGTGGTAGGTGTTCACCATTTCCCTTACCATAAGGCGTATAGCCTCGCTGTTCTCATACGAAACGAGCATAAGGTCTTCCATTTTTGATAAGAACTCGTCCTCATCAAACTCAATGGGCTTGCCTATGTGTATAAGGTCGTTCGGGGTCTTTGTAAGCCCCTCCTCGCTCATAAGCTTTTCTTCATAGAGCTTTTCGCCCGGGCGCAGGCCTGTGTATTCTATCTTGATATCCACATCAGGCTCATAGCCCGAAAGGCGTATGAGGTTTCTTGCAAGGTCAACTATCTTTACAGGCTCGCCCATATCGAGCACGAATATCTCGCCGCCCTTTGCATAGGTGCCTGCCTGCAATACAAGGTTAGCCGCCTCAGGAATCGTCATAAAGTAGCGTATTATGTCGGGGTGAGTTACCGTCACGGGGCCGCCGTCGGCTATCTGCTTCTTAAACAGCGGTATTACCGAGCCGTTTGAGCCGAGCACGTTGCCGAATCTTACCGCCACGAACTGCGTCTGCGCCTTTCTGTGGCCGAGACCGTCCTGCCCCGGCAGGGTGAATATCTCCTGCCCCTTGTCGTCATAGCGCTTCTCGCCGTTTGGTGAGAGCGGGTACATAGAGCCGTCCTCGTCCTCCTCGTGAACGTGAAGCACAGGGATATCACATTCCTTGTTTGCTTTTATCTTCTTGTCAAACGACTGCACTACCAGCTCGCACAGTCTCTTGGTAGCGCCCATTATGTTTGTGGGGTTTACCGCCTTGTCTGTGCTTATGAGCACAAAACGCTGTGTGCCGTACATCATGGCAGCGTAGGCCATTTTGTAGGTGCCTATGACGTTGTTCTTTACTGCCTCGCAGGGGCTTACCTCCATAAGCGGAACGTGCTTGTGCGCCGCTGCGTGGTAAACTATATCGGGGCGGTATTTGCGGAATACATCATTTACACGCCTTGAATCCCTTACCGAGCCTATCAGCACGGTGAGGTTTAAGGTGGGGTCTTTTCTTAAAAGCTGCTGCTGAATCTCGTAGGCGTTGTTTTCATAAACGTCAAAGATTATCAGGTGTGCGGGGTTATGCTGGGCAACGCTTCTTGCTATCTGGCTGCCTATAGAGCCGCCGCCGCCCGAAACGAGCACCACCTTGCCCGAGATAAAGTCGTATATCTCGTCCATATTGACCTGTATCTGATCTCTTCCCAGCAGATCTTCTATAGCGACCTCTTTCATCTTTGAGAGGTCTACTTCGCCGTTTGCAAGCTGGTATATGCCAGGCAGGCTCTTTAGCTGGCAGCCCGATTCGCTGCAAATATTTAGTATATCACGCTTTACCTGCTTGCTTGCAGCCGGTATGGAGAAGTATATCTTCTCGATCTTGTATTCCTCGACCTTGGTGAGTATATCCTCTCTGCCGCCAACAACGGGCACGCCCTCTATCGAGCGCTTCCATTTTGAGGGGTCATCATCTATTATGCACACGGGTATATCCTCAACATCGCCCGAGCGCAGAAGTTCTCTTATGATGACTCTGCCTGCTTCGCCTGCGCCGATTATCATTACCCTGCTTGCAGGGCGTGAGGATTTGCGCCGCTTTTGCCGCATTACCAGAATGAAACGGTAGGCAAACCTTATCCCAAGGGTGAAGATGAATTGCAGCATAATGCCAAGGCAATAGTATGTAAGGGGCATTCTGCCGAACACCACGGTTATTATCACCGTATGCAATATGCCCGTTACTGCCGTGGCATATATGACCCGCAAAAGCTCTACAATGCTCGCATACCGCCAAATGCTGTTATACAGCTTAAAGGCGGAGAATACAAACAGACAAATGATAGCGTAAAGCGGTATCATGCCGATGTAATTCATTCTGTAATCAAAAGGTATGCCCGAAAACGTTCCGTCAAAGCGGAACCACAGCGCCAAGAAATAGCTCACGGTCACGGCAACGATATCATACCCTGCAAGCAGCAGCTTTATGATATAGGTATGCCTTGAGATATAGCTGGCACTCGTCTCTATGGGAACACTCATAGAGGCGGGGGTGTATTTTTCTTTATCAGACATATTATTTATCAGCCCTCTGTTCATTTGGAAAATAATAGAATAGTCTATAGCAATTAATAGAAATTTAACATCCGTTCTCTAACACTATATTATAATTATATCAAATTCCCCCTGCGTTGTCAAGTGATTGGCGCTATTTGGCAGCCTTTTGCAAGAATACTCCCCCTGTCATTTCTGATAGGGGGAATAGCTCATATTTCAAAGGGTGCGAGCGGTATGCCGTTTTTGCCGAAGACCGTCACCTCGGCGTAGTTGAAGTATGCATATCTTGCCGACTTTGGCTCGTTCACCTTGCCTGATGATATGAATATCTTCTCACCGTCGATCTTCACATCAGCAGCAACGAACTCGCCGTCTGCGCCTGCTATCTCAAAGCCGCCTGCTTCGCCCTTTATGTCAAAGCCGCCCTCGGCGTGGTCAAAGCTAAGCTCTATGCCGCCGTCTTTGAAGATGTGTGACTTATACATAGGCGCAAATGCAGGCACGTCCATTCCGTAGAATAACTTCTCTGCCTGCAAGCAGAGCCTTTCGCCTACGGGTATCTTGTCAACGGGGTGAATGTTGTCAAGCTCGCCGCAGTCGAGAGTTACCGCAAGGCCTGTGTTCTTTATCGTCTTGTAAGCACGCATCTGTGCGGCTCTTATCTTGCACCAGTGCTTGTAGTCGGGGTCTGCCTTGTATTTGAACATGGGCAGCTGCGTTATGATGAACGGCAGCTCGTCGTCGCCCCACTTTTCACGCCAAAGGCGTATCAGCGAGCAAAGCAGCGTGTAGTAGCTGTCGGGCTTGTGGTCATCGCTCTCGCCCTGATAGTAGAGAAAGCCCTTTATCGTGTATGGGCATACCCTCATTATCATTGTGTTAAACAGCCCCGTCGGGCGGAATGGGTTATACTCGCACATAGGCCCCGGCCATTGGTTTTTGCCGATCCTCTCCTGCAGTTCGTTCCAGCCTATGTTTGGCTCTTTTGCGTATATTTCGGCGGATTTTTCGTTCCACTCACGGTCATAGCGCTCGTATTCACGGTATTCCTTAAGCTGCTGCGAAAGGCTCTTGCCTGCTACCTTTTCATCATATTCGTCTATGTAGCTTTTAAGCTCGGCGCTGCCCTCAAGGGTCGCTCTGTCCACCCACGCAGAGGCGGAAGTGCCGCCCCAGTTGCAGCCGATAAGGCCTACCGTCACGCCAAGCTCTCTTGCAAGCTTTCTTGCAAAGTAAAAGCCCACAGCGCTCCAGGCCTTTGAGCTTTCAGCGCCTGCCTTAGCCCAGCAGGTGTTTGCTTCGTCGGCGTAGAACATCTCATCAATATACCCTCGCTTCTGTGTGTAGTAAAAGCGCACGTTGCAGCTCTCATCAAGTGTGCTGAGCACTTCCTTGCCGTGAACTTCGTTTTGCAGTTCGAGTTCCATATTCGACTGACCGCCGCAGAGCCAAACTTCGCCTATCATAACGCCCTTGTAGGTGAAGCTGTTGTGATCGTCCCTGACGGTCATCTCATACTCGCCGCCTGCGCTCATAGGGGGGAGTACTGCAAGCCATTTGCCGTCATCATCAGCCACAGCGCTGACGCTGACACCGTTCAAGGTGACAGTTACACGCCTGCCCCTGTCATCAAGCCCCCATACGGAGATGTTCTTATCCCGCTGGAGTACCATATTGTCTGTAAATATATTAGCGACTTTAAGCATAGTTATTCCTCCTTGCAATTAGGCAATACCGCACGACCATTGTGTGTCAGATGCGCTGACAAATTTTTCGTCAGATTGCCTATATCCGCCGCAGTTTTACTGGCGTAAGACAAGGTGGATTTGGGCGATATGACGGAAAATTTCAAAATAAAGGCAATATTACCTTTATTCTTATGTTGTTTCTGTTTAGATCTCTTTTCTTCTGTTATAGTATCTCTTAACTTGTTAAGGATCGGCTCAGAGCAGTCGGTCTTTTTGAAAATCATCATCTTATTGATCTCGGTAAAACAAATAATATATTCGCCGTCTTCAAATACTTCGCTTATTTTGTTATAGTAGATTTTTGAGGTGGATGTTTCATTATCTCTGAAAACATGATCGTCATA
Organism: uncultured Ruminococcus sp.; assembly: GCA_902787365.1. Classification (GTDB taxonomy): domain Bacteria; phylum Bacillota; class Clostridia; order Oscillospirales; family Ruminococcaceae; genus NK3A76. The sequence goes on from CADAGC010000008.1 coordinate 39,702, forward strand.
AAAAATGTAATGGTTTATATTGCTTTTGTTTTCCTGTAAAACCTTATATGCCTTTTTTATGTTTCGTGCTAAAAAGATAAATCCCATAAGAATAAATGTGCCAATGATCAGAAGCAGAATGCTCCAGGAATCAAAAATCGGGTTAATTATTCTGATCATTATAGAAGACAGGATATAAACAGCCGCAATCATCAAGATAGACTTGTCCCCGTGCTTATATCTGCATTTTACACCAAGTTTATATTCCTCATAAGATATATTAGATTCGATTTCACCGATCTTGTTTTCCATATTTTTTCCTTTCGGCTATAACATGAAGAGTAAATTATCGATCTTCAATTACTCTATAAAACTCTTCATGCCCCTCTCACGGCGCCACTCTAAGTATTCCTCGTATGTGCCTGCACGGTCTATGCAGCCGTCTTCGGTTATCTCGATTATGCGGTTAGCTACTGTCTGCATTATCTCGTGGTCGTGACTTGCGAATATCACAACGCCCTTGAAATCACGCAGGCCGTTGTTTACAGCGGTTATTGATTCAAGGTCCAAGTGGTTTGTTGGTCTGTCAAGGATAAGGCAGTTAGAGCCGAAAAGCATCATGCGTGAGAACATACACCTTACCTTTTCGCCGCCCGAGAGCACCTCAACGGGCTTGTATATGTCATCGCCCGAGAAGAGCATTCTGCCTAAGAAGCCACGCAGATAGGTGTCAGTTATCTCCGATCTTGAATAGGGACGCAGCCAGTCAACTATGCTCTCGGTGTGGCCGTTGAAGAACTCGCTGTTGTCTTTGGGGAAGTATGATGTGGTGATAGTCTGCCCCCAGCGGAACGTGCCCTCGTCGGGCTGCTCTTCTTCCATAAGTATCTTGAAAAGCATAGTGATAGCCTGCTCGCTCTCGCCCACAAAGGCTACCTTGTCGTTTCTGCCTATGGTGAATGACACATTGTTTAACAGCTTCACGCCGTCAACTGTCTTTGAAATGCCGTCAACCTGTATGATGTCCTTGCCGGGCTCTCTGTCCATATCAAAGCCGATAAAGGGGTATTTTCTTGACGAAGCAGGCATTTCCTCAACGCTTAATTTCTCGATAAGCTTTCGCCTTGCAGTCGCCTGCTTTGATTTTGACTTGTTTGCCGAGAATCGTGAAACGAACTCCTGTAATTCCTTTATCTTCTCCTCGGTCTTCTTGTTCTGCTGCTTCATAAGCCTCTGCATCATCTGTGATGACTCGTACCAGAACTCGTAGTTGCCCACATACATCTTTATCTTGGTGTAGTCTATATCGACTATGTGGGTGCAGACGTTGTTTAAGAAGTGCCTGTCGTGGGATACTACGATAACAGTACCGAAGTATTCCTGCAGGAACTCCTCCAGCCAGCGTATAGCGTCAATGTCAAGGTGGTTGGTAGGCTCGTCAAGGAGTATGACGTCAGGGTTGCCGAAAAGCGCCTGCGCTAAAAGCACCTTGACTTTCTCGTTGCCCGAGAGGGTAGACATCTGCGAGTAAAGTATGCCCTCATCAAGGCCTAAGCCCTGTATGAGCTTTGAAGCGTCAGACTCGGCCTCCCAGCCGTTAAGCTCTGCAAACTCGCTCTCCAGAGCGCCTGCACGCTCGCCGTCCTCCTCCGAGAAGTCTTCTTTTGCGTAGAGTGCGTCCTTTTCCTGCATTATGTCATAAAGGCGCTTGTTGCCCATTATAACTGTATCAAGCACCGTGTATTCATCAAATGCGAAGTGGTCCTGCTTTAATACCGACATACGCTTGTCCTTGGGCATGGAAACTGTGCCCGTTGACGGCTCAAGCTCGCCGTTTAATATCTTTAAAAATGTAGATTTGCCTGCGCCGTTTGCGCCTATAACGCCGTAGCAGTTGCCCTCGGAAAATTTGAGGTCAACGTTTTTGAAAAGCACCTGCCCGCCGAAGCTGAGGCTTACGTCTGAAACTGTTATCATTTATTCTACCTCCGATTTATCATAGCAATACCTTTTAATCATACCACGAAACAGCGGTTTTGTCAATTATTCCGATTGACAAAAATAACGATTAGTGGTATTATTTATATGTATATGCTGATAAAGCAAAACGAGATCTGTCCATTCTGTAACAACAAATAACCCAAAAGGTGAGAATGATCATGAAAAGAATTGCTTTTATAGTTCTGTTATCAATCACGTTGTGCTCTTGTTCGTTTTGGGGGATTGGCTCTGAATCTCCGGAAAAAGCAGCCGAAGAAATCCAGAATCAGATCATACAATACTTTAAAGACAAGGACTCTGAAAAACTTAAAGGGCTTTTTTGCGAATATGCATTGACTAAGGATAATAGTATTGACAGGGAGATAGAATCGGCGTTTGATTTTATTGACGGAGATATAGTGTCATTTGACGAACCATTCACAGCTGCGGCGGGAAGTATTGAAACAAAAAGTTATGGTGCTGATACTAAAAACATAGTCACAAGTGAGGGTACAAAATACTATATATCGTTTAACGGAGAGTTCAGAAATGACAACGATAAAAGCGTTGAGGGCGTGCGCTATATCAAGATAATAAACGAGACCAAAAAGAAATCTTCATCTGACAAGAATGAGTATATGAAGGAGATAGGTCTACCCGAGTTTTCTAAAGAGAAAATGGATGAAATATTCTAAATCATTGTCTTGGACTGATATGTTAGAATCGTTCATTGCGGTTATAGGCATTAATCATAAACTGATCCCGTGCGGGATAATACTTTGAAAATAAAAAAGGTCGTGGTCACTTCTAAATGGACATTATTATAATAGCTTTGCTTCTTATCCTCTCGGCGATATGCTCGGCGACGGAAACGGCGTTTTCGTCTGTCAACCATATAAGGCTTAAAAACTACGCCGCCGAGGGCAATAAAAGTGCGGCACGGGCGCTGGAGATAACCGAGAATTTCGATAAGGCGCTCACCTGCATACTTATAGGCAATAACGTGGTAAATATCGCATCATCGGCGCTTGCTACCGTGATATTTACCGAGAAGTTCGGCTCGGGCAGCGTGGGGCTGGCAACACTTGTTATGACGGTGCTCGTTCTTATCTTTGGTGAGATAATCCCCAAAAGCCTTGCAAAAGAGAACTCCGAGAGCTTTTCGCTGTTTATGGCGGCACCGCTGAAGGCGGCTATGCTTGTGCTCTCGCCGCTGATATGGATATTCACGATGATAAAAAACGGCGTTTCTCTCATCGTCGGCTCAAAAAACGACGAGCCGTCGGTCACCGAGGAAGAGCTTAAATATATCATAGACGAGATAGAGGACGAGGGCGTGCTCGAAGAATCCGAAAGCGAGCTTGTAAGGTCGGCGCTGGAGTTTGATGAGACGACCGTTTCGCAGATACTTGTCCCGAGAATTAACATCGTGGGCGTTGATATTGACGAAAACCTCGAAACTATCAGAGAGATATTTTTTGAGACTAACTTCTCACGCATACCCGTCTATGACAAGACGATAGATAAGATAGTAGGCATACTCCTGCAAAGCGATTTCTATGAGTTTTATATCGACCGCCCGCAGGGAAAGTCGATAGCCGATATAATGACCGCCCCGATATACATCAGCGAAACGCAGCTTATCTCGCAGGCGCTAAGGCAGATGCAGCGCAAAAAGGTGCATCTTGCGGTGGTGGTTGACCAGTACGGCGGCACAGAGGGCATATGTACCCTTGAAGATATAATCGAAGAGCTGGTAGGCGAGATATATGACGAGAGCGACGAGGAAGACACATCGTTCATAAGGCTTGGCGATGATACCTTTGATATCTCGGCAGAGCTTTCGGTCAGCGACTTCCTCGAACACATAGGCGCTGACGAGCACGAGATAGAGAGCGATATGAACTCTATGGGCGGCTATCTTATGGAGGTCTTAGGCCGTGTGCCCGAAAACGGCGAGCTGACACGGGCAGGCAGGTTCGAGCTGACCGCCGTTATGGAGGGCGAGCAGCGCATTGACCGAATAAAGGTAAGAGTAATAAACGAAGAAAAGGACGGAGACGAATAATGGGCAAGAAAATAAAAAAAGAGCCGCTGACTAAAGCGGAAAAGGTATACAGAGGCTTGGGGATAGGGCTTTTTGCCTACACGGTAGGCTGTGCGGGCGCAGGTGCGGCACTTTTCCCGAAAATGACAGAGAACGAGAGCAAGACCCTTGCAATAGCTATGTCGTCAATATTCTTCGGCTATTTTGTATACTGCGCCGTGCAGATGTTTCTGGCGTTTTTCTACTACAAAAAGACCGAGGAGTTTGCAGGCATAGGCCACGGCGTTATGCTCAGCATCACCACTATCATAAACATAGTCAACCTCAAATTCTTCCTTGTTATGCTGTTTGAGGGACTTGGCAAGACCGACACGGCAAAGCGCATAATAGGCTCGTCCGTTTCCGAGACGGAGTATTTGCAGACCCTCTCGGGCACATGGACGGCGCTGCTTTTCGGCATGGTGGCAGTAATGATACTCGGTATCCTCTGCACAGTCAAGCTGGTAAAGAGGATCGGGGATAATTAAGGCGTTGTTTGGTGCGCACTTTCTTACTTCTAAAGGAGAACAAAAATGAAGATACTCAAAAGGATAATATCCGCAGCAATAGCGGCGGCGCTGGGGCTTTGCATGGCCTCCTGCGGTGAGTCGGACAGCTCGTCAAGGGCAGGCTCGGGCTTTGAAAAGACGGGCAAGTTCGTTATTGCCCTCTATCCCGAATATGCGCCCATAAGCTGCGAGAACTTTGAAAAGCTCGTAAAGGACGGCTTTTATGACGGCACCGAGTTTCATAGGGTAGTCGAGGGTTTTATGGCGCAGGGCGGCAGCCCCAAAGACCCTAACAACCTCCCCGCTACCATAAAGGGCGAGTTTGCGCAAAACGGTGTACAGAACAATCTCTCGCACAAGCGTGGTATCGTGTCTATGGCGAGGGGCAATGACAACGACAGCGCATCGAGCGGATTTTTTATATGCTTTGATGACAGCAAGAGCGATGTGCTTGACGGCAGATATGCGGCTTTCGGCGAGGTAGTCGAGGGCATGGAGGTAGTTGACGAGTTCCTCAAATGCGAGAGGACGAAGAACAGCATGGGCGAGGTTGCCACCCCCGTATATTCCATAACTATCGACAAGGCTGTAATGTTAGAAACCAAGGACGGCGAGCCCCATAAGGCAGAGTTCACCGTGACCTACAGCCCGAGGGGTGCGTAAATGGAAGCGCTTATTAAATGGTTTGTAGGGCTTTTGCCGAAGAAGCTACAGGATATCTACTATAAATATGAGGAAAAGTGGCTCTACCTCGTGTTCGGGGCGCTGACCACCCTTGTGTCGATAGTCACCAAGCTTATCATATTCTACGCAGTACCCGGCAATCCCAAGTGGGAGAACACCTGCGGCGTTGTTGTTTCGTGGATATGCGCTGTTACCTTTGCGTTTTTCACCAACAAAAAATACGTCTTTAAAAACGAGACAAAGACACGCTCGGAGTTTTTCAAGGTGTTCGTGTCATTCTACGGCGCAAGGGGAGCTACCCTTGTTATGGAGTGGCTGATATTTTTTATCTGCTGCGATATCCTTGATATGAATCAGACGGTCATCACCTTTGCAAGCCAGGTGTTTATATTCATAGCAAACTATGTGCTCAGCAAGGTGTTCGTTTTCAGAAATAAAAAGGAGGAAGAACAGGCATGAAGAAGCTTTTATGTGTTATAATGGCCGCTGCTATGACCCTCGCCCTCGTTTCCTGCGGCGATAGTGATAGCGACAGCAGCAAAAAGAGCAAGGACAAATCATCAAGCTCGTCGGTCGATATGTCAAAATTTGACGATATGGCAGGGGAGTATGAGTGCGTGAGTGTTATCAACAACTTCAACGGCTCTGACGCAGGCTATAAGGACAAGGACGTTGATGAGCGCTTTATGGGCAAGACCATAACCCTCACAGGCGACAAGCTTGAAATGGAGGGCAAGACCTTTGAGCTCAAAGCCAAAAAGAGCGAGAACACCTATTATAATTATATGGTAGTCATCAAGGACAACGGCTATGACGAAAAGCCTCACAACAGCGACCGCAAGTTCTGTGATACAGAGTTCGAGGGACCTGTGTGGTTTATGTTCGCCAAAGAGGGCACCGACCAGGGCGGCGATACACCTGTTGACAAGGACACCATAGAGATGTATTTCTCGCCCAAAGGCACGCAGGATTGGTACTTTGCGCTGGATTTCAAGAGAAAATAACAACAAAAATCCCCCGCCACACGGCGGGGGATAACTTATGCCTTGACAACTCCCTCAAACAGTGCTAAACTATCAACAAGGAGCTGATGAAAATGCACGAAACAGAAAAAAGCAATATATCCACGCCGCCAAGCAAAGCACCCGACACAATGCTTTCCAAAAAGCTGTGCGGTGTTCTCAAAAATGACTGTGATTTAGAGAAAATGCGTGAAGAACGCCTGAAAAAGTATACAGACTAACACAAAAACTCCCCCGCCAAAGCGGGGGAGTTTCCTATTACCCAATAAACCAATTTATCCGAGAACGACCTCGATCTTGGTATTCTCTGTCATTATTGAAGCGTCAACGAAGTTGCCCTGGACCGCCTTGCCGTTAACAGTCATCGACTTAACGCCTGACTGAACGTGGTCGGGGTTCTTTATCTCAATAGAGAGGTGCTTGCCTCTGAAATTCTTCTCAATGGAGAAGCCGTCCCACTCGTGAGGTATCGAGGGGCTGATAACAAGACCCTTTGCGTTAGGTCTCATACCGCAGATACCCTCAACACAGCCTACCATAACAGTAGAGCCTGTGCCTGTGAGCCAGTGAACGTGTGAACGTCCTGCGTAGGGTGAACGTGTGGACTCGGTGAACTGACCGTGAACGTAAGGCTCCATGATTCTTACCTCTGCCTTGTCGTTCATTGAAGCAGGTGCGCTCTCGAGGAAGTACTCGAATGCTCTGTCACCTCTGCCGAGGAGTGACTCAGCAAGTATAGCCCAGCCCTGTGTCTGCGAGAAGATACCGCCGTTTTCCTTAGTGTCGGGGTTGAAGATGTGCATAAGAGCGCCGTCGAAGTAGTGGTTCTCGTAGGGCGGCTCCATTATCTTTACGCCGTAAGGAGTGTTGAGTATCTCGTGAACCTTGTCCATAGCTGTTTCAGCCTGCTCCTTGGTAGCAAAGCCGGAAATTACCGACCATGACTGGGGGTTGAGCCACATGGAAGCCTCGGGGTCATTCTTAGCGCCGACAACAACACCGTTGTCACGAATACCTCTGATGAATCTGTCCTCGTCCCAGCAGTCAGAAAGGCTCTTGCCAAGCTCAGCCTGTGCCTTGTCTATGTATGCGATGTAGTCTGTGTCGTTCTTGTCCTGTGCCCATGCCTTGATAACGCTCATAGCATAGTAGAGCTGGAATGCAACGAATGTGCTCTCGCCCTGCTTGCCCATTCTTAAGCAGTCGTTCCAGTCAGCGTGCAGGCCTGCGGGCATCTTGTGTGCGCCGAGTCTCTCCTGCGAGAAGCGGATAGCGTTCTTTAAGTGCTCGTAAACTGTAGCCTTGCCGCCTCCCTCTTCTGCGTAAACTATCTCCTCATCAAGGAATGCTGTGTTGCCTGTCTCGCCTATGTACTTGAGTATTGTGGGGAAGAGCCAAAGCGCATCGTCAGCTCTGTAAGAGGGGTGACCTGTTTCCTTGGCGTAAACGCTGTTCTCGTCGTTCTCGTCGGGGCAGGTCTCGTGTCCTGCGTTGTGGTCAAACTTAACCAGCGGTAAGCCGCCGCCGTTTGATACCTGTGCAGAGAGCATGAATCTTATCTTCTCAGCTGCAAGCTCGGGGTTGATGTGGATAATACCCTGAATGTCCTGAACTGTGTCTCTGTAGCCGTAGCCGTTTCTCAGGCCGCAGTAGATGAACGAAGCAGCTCTTGACCAGATGAATGTGATAAAGCACTGGTAAGCGTTCCATACGTCTACCATGTTGTTGAACTCCTCGGAAGGTGTCTTTACCTGGAAGTTGTCAAGCTCGCCGTGCCAGTAGTCAACAAGCTCCTTTATTTCGGCATCGACCTTGCCTGCTTCCTTATAGCTGTCAAGTATAGCTGTGGAAGCTGCGGGGTCTTTCTGACCGAGAACGTATATAAGTTCCTTGGTCTCGCCCGGGTCGAGCATAAGCTCGTTCTGGAGTGCGCCGCAGGCGTTGGAGTTGAAATTGCACTTGTTGTCGCAGAAACCTCTCTCAACTGCTATGGGGTTGCCGTAGTCTCTGTATGAGCCTATGAAGCTGTCAAGGCTGCCGTTGTATGCAGAAACGGGTGCGCCCACTACGCCGAAGAAACGCTCTCTATGGTTTGAGCCTGTCTCGTCCTTGCCGCTGTTCTCGTTTATGTGCTGAACTATCTTGTTGCCCTCGAATGATGTTCTTGTGATAAAGAGGGTGTACTGGAGGTTAACCTGATCCTGCTCGTAGTTGTTCTCGTTTGTGAACTCTATAAAGCCGAATGTGGAAAGGCTTCTTGCTCTGTCGGAGTTGTTTGTTACTTTGAGTCTCCATACCTCGTAAGTAGCATTTCTCGGAACGTAGTATGTAAGTTCGCTTGCTATGTTTGCATACTCGCTCTTTACAGTTGTGTAAGCAGTACCGTGGTGGCACTCTGTCTTGTACTTTGAAAGGGGCTTGCCTACGGGCTGCCATGTAGCGCCCCAGTAGTCCTTGGCATCATTGTCTCTGATGTATACATATCTGCCGGGCAGGCCGATGTTTGAATTGAAGCGGTATCTCGCAATTCTTCCGTTAGCGCCGCTCTTTACAAAGCTGTAGCCGCCGCCGCTCTGCGAAACGATAGCGCCGTATTCGGGCGAGCCTAAGTAGTTTGCCCAGGGTGCGGGCGTGTCAGGTCTTGTGATGACGTATTCCTTGTTTTCAAGGTCAAAATATCCGTACTTCATTGGTACACACTCTCCTCAGATTATTATTTGCAGTCATAGCTGCATAAGTTTCAAATTTTCTGCACCAAAGGCTGTCAGCCCATATGGTGCTATTCTATATTTTAACATATTATGCATAACTTTACAAGGGGGTGAGCGGATAAAAAATATAAATATTTAGTGACGAAAACCTTTTCGTGCCCCGACATAAACCAATCCTATCATCGGGTGATGATAGGATCTGTTAAGTGTGTGGCTAATATTTTTGCATACTTGCTTATACTTATAGTCTGCATAAGGGGCTTAACCCTTAAGAGCCTTGAATTCCTCCTCTGTGATGTAGATAGGCTCCCCGTTGTCATCAAGGTATTTTTTGGGCGTTTCGTTTGTCTGCCCTTCGGCTTCCAGCTGCCAGCCGCTGTTTCGGGCAGCGTGTTTGATGAAAAGGTTCCCCTCATCGTCCTTGGTAAGCTCTGCGTCATCTGCCGTGAAGAGTATCCTGACATTCACGCCCTTTTTAAAGACCTCGCTGACAAGGTATTTTGACACCCTGCGTGGTGTTTCGTTTATTTTGTCGTAGTATTCAAAGGTCACGGTGTCGCCTGTGTCGGCAATATGCTCCTCGTCCAGCTCGATGTCTGTTATCTTTACCTTTACGGTGTCAAAATCTGCGTCCTCAAGCAGCACACCCTTGTAGATGTTTGTTTTGTATGGGTTTTTGTCATTTATCCCGATAGGCTCAACATCCATTGATGAGCTGTCGGACGAAGCCGTGCTGCTGCCGCTGTCACCGCAGGCAGTTAGCAGCATTACTGCCGACAAAAGCACCGAGGGAATGATATATAGTTTTTTCATTTTTAAGTCTCCTTTTCAAAGCGCCTTTGGAATTCTATTTTTTTATTATTATACACCTTACCTTGGCCGAGTGTCAATAGCTTGGGTGGAAGTTTGTGGAAATGCACAATGCACAATTGAGGTGCGCCCTTCGGGCGGATTTTAAAAGCGGCTTGCGCCGCTAAATTAGCAATTATCAAAACAAAAGCCCCGAGGAACGCAAATCCCTCAGGGCAAACTTTTTAAATACATCGCCCGCAAGGGCGATACCTTCATTATGCATTGACTAAACCATAAGGTCGCAAACCAGATTAGCAAACTCCACAGGATTCTCTATCGGCAGCCCCTCTATAAGCTGTGCCTGCGCGTAGAGCAGCTTTGTGTAGTCGGAAAGCTTGTCCTTGTCATTCTCATAAAGGCTCTGAAGCTTGCTGAATATTGCGTGGTTCGGGTTTATCTCCATGGCCTTTTCGGCTTTTACCTTGTTGTCGTTCTGCGGCAGCGAGTTTAGCACCTTCTCCATTTCAATCGTTATGTTGCCGTCAGAGGAGAGGCATACGGGGTGAGTTTTCAGCTTGTTTGAAATGCGAACTGTCTTTACCTTGTCGGCAATTGCTTTCTGCATGAATTCAAGCATATCCTTGCTGTCGTCTGCAAGCTTCTTGGCTTCCTCTTTCTCCTCGTCGGATTCAAGGTCGAGCTTTGCGTCGCTTATCGAAGCGAACTTCTTGCCCTCGTACTCCATGAGCACCTTGATAGCGAACTCGTCTACCTCCTGCGTGAAGTAGAGCACCTCGTAGCCCTTGTCCTTGAATGTCTCCATCTGCGGCAGCAGGTCTATTCTCTCCTTGGTCTCGCCGCAGGCGTAGTATATCTCCTCCTGCCCCTCTTTCATACGTGATACGTACTCGGCAAGGGTAACGTTCTTGCCCTCGAATGAGGACGGGAACATTATAAGGTCTTTGAGCGTGTCCTTGCAGGCGCCGTATGACTGGTAAAGCCCGAACTTGAACTGCAAGCCGAATACCGAGAAGAACTTCTCATACTTCTCTCTGTCGTTTTTGAGCATTTTTGTAAGCTCGTTCTTTATCGAGCGCTCTAAGTTCTTGGCGATTATCTTAAGCTGTCTGTCGTGCTGTAAAAGCTCACGGGAGATGTTTAAGGATAAGTCTTCCGAGTCAACAACACCCTTTACAAAGCTGAACCAGTCGGGCAGAAGCTCTGCGCACTTCTCCATTATCATAACGCCGCTTGAATAGAGCTGTAAGCCCTTTTCATAGTCCTTTGAGTAGTAGTCAAAGGGCGCACGGGCAGGAATGTAGAGCAGGGCGTCATAAGTAGCCGTGCCCTCGTTCTTTGCGTGAATGTGTGTTATGGGCGGCTCGTAGTCCATAAACTTCTCAACATAGAAGTTGTTGTAATCCTCATCAGTCAGCTCGCTCTTTGAGCGCTTCCAGATAGGTGTCATTGTGTTGAGCGTTTCAATGTCCTTGGTGACTGTCGGCTCCTTGTCCTCCTCCTCGTAATGGGTGTGCTCTACCTCCATTTTGATAGGGAAGCGTATATAGTCTGAATATTTCTTGACAAGGCTCTGTAACTGATACTGGTCAAGATACTTGTCGTAGTTCTCTTCTTCTGTGTTGTCTTTGAGTATAAGGGTTATCTCTGTGCCCGCAGTTTCTTTTTCGCAGGGCTCTACCGTGTAGCCGTCAGCACCCTTTGAGCGCCACTCAAAAGCCTCCTCCTCGCCGTAGGCCTTTGACTTGACGATAACCTCCTTGGCTACCATAAATGCCGAGTAGAAGCCCACGCCGAACTGGCCTATTATGTCAACGTCCTCGCCAAGCTCGTTTTCTTTTTTGAATGCTAAAGAGCCTGATTTTGCTATCGTACCAAGGTTTGTTTCAAGCTCCTTTTCGGTCATGCCTATGCCGTTGTCGGTTATCTTAAGGGTGCGGGCGTCCTTGTCAGCCTCTATCATAATGGCGAAATCGTCCTTGTTGAGCCCTACCGATGTGTCGGTCAGCGACTTGAAATACAGCTTGTCAAGCGCATCAGATGCGTTTGATATAAGCTCTCTTAAGAATATCTCCTTGTGAGTGTAGATCGAGTTGATCATCATATCCAAGAGCTTTTTGCTCTCTGCCTTGAATTGTTTTGTGCCCATTATCCATTTCTCCTTTTATATATTGTGCGGAGTTTCTCTCCGTCGCATACCGGCTTTAGCACTCTCTTTCTTCGAGTGCTAAATCTATTATACACCCTCGTGCGCAAAAATCAATAGGCTTAAAATAAACTCAATGATTTGTTTACAAATAATTAACAAATGTATCACCGTAGTATTTGAAAAATGCTCTATATTATGTTATAATATTTTATATAGTACTTATTTTAAGAGGTAATGTAATGGATAATACATCATTTACCGTGGTGATTCCCGCACATAATGAGGAAAAATACATAGGCAGGTGCCTGCGTGCTATAAGAAGTGCCGCAAAATATGTGGCAGGCGACAGCGTCGAGATAATAGTAGTCGCAAACCGCTGTACCGATAAGACGGCGGCAATAGCAAGGCATTACGGCGCAAAGGTGCTTGAAAATAACGACAAGTGCATAGCCGCCGTGCGCAATACGGGCGTTTATGCGGCGTCCGGCGAGATAGTCGTCACGATAGATGCTGACAGCCTTATGACAAAGCACTCGCTTTGTGAGATAAAGCAAAAGCTGCAAAGCGGCAGATATATCGGCGGCGGCGCAAACCCGAGGTTTGACAGGGCATCTATCGGCATAGCTATGTCTACTCTGTATGTTGCGGCAAATCTGCTGCCCGTTATGATAAAAAACGGCGGCTACCTAAGCGGGGCTATGTTCTGGCTTTATAAAGCGGATTTTGAGGCGGTGGGCGGCTTTGATGAAACGCTTGTCAGCCTTGAGGATATGGACTTTGCAAAAAGACTGAAAGCCCACGGTATCAGCCTTGGTAAAAAATACGGCACGCTCAGGAAAAACTACGTGACCACATCTGCAAGGAAATTTGACGAGTTCGGTGACTGGTATCTTATAAAGAACCGCAAGCTCACCAAGCGGATTTTCACGGGTAAAGACAGGCAGGCGGCCGATGAATTCTACTATGATGTGCGCTAAGTGGCGCTTTATTCTATAAACGGGGGAAAACGATGGATCAGTTCAATCAGTTCGGACAATACGGAGGGTACGGCGGTTACGGCGCAGCGCCGCAGGGCGACCCTGTTATGTTGATACAGGAGCAGAAAAAGAAAGAAAAGCACGGGCTTTTCATAGCCGCCGCCAAGCTTGGCGCTCTGCTCATAATCTATGAGGTGCTCACAACAGCCATAAGCTATGCATATTACTATGTGCTCTATTATATCAAATCAGGCTCTTTCACCATTGATTTCGGCGTTGTAAGAGAGTATATGAGGGAAAGACCCGAGATCGCAAATTCAAGCTTTTACAGAATGCTCGGCAACCTGTCGATAGTTCTCACCTCTCTGACGATACTGCTGCTTTTGGCGGTGCTTGTGTTCAAGGTAGACCTAAAGCCGATGCTGAAGCCCGAAAAGAAAAAGATCGCAGGCGGCGCTAAGTGGTTCACCCTTTCGATGAGCGTGAACGTTGCGGTGTCTATAGTCGTTTCGATAATCGTTATGATGCTCAGCTCTATGGGCGTGACCGTTCCCGAATCCGACTTCTCAATGTCAGACGGCAACACGGGAACGCTTATCATGCAGTTTCTGTATGTCGTGGCGTTAGGCCCTGTCTGTGAGGAGCTGCTCTACAGAGGTGTTATAATCACCCTCTTAAAGCCCTACGGCAAGGGGCTTGCGGTGTTCTTCTCGGCATTCATCTTCGGCTATATGCACGGCAATATACCCCAGTTTGCCTCAGCGTTCGCAGGTGGCCTTGTGTTTGCGGCGATAGCTGTAAAGTATGATTCTATCGTGCCTACTATAGTCATGCATATAATGAATAACATCTGCGCCAGCATAGGCGACTTTGCAAAGGTCATGGACGTAAGCGAAGAGTTCTCAAACAACCTGTATTACGGCGTTGTCATAGCCTGCGGTATCATAGGTATGTATATGCTTTTCGTAAATATCAAGGAATTAAAGCCCGTCGAGGAAAAGACTTTCCTGCTCACAGCAGGCGAGCGCAGACGTGCGGTGTTTTTAAATATCGTTATGCTCATATACTTCGGCTGGATATTTGTTGAGTATATCAATTCCTTTATCAAGAGCAACTAAAAAATGCACAATGCATAATTAAGGTGCGCCCTTCGGGCGTTATCTTTAAAAATAGTTGCCTGATATGGGTATAGTCAATATATTGATTTAAATATCGGCGCTTTGCGCCGACACAATAATTATGCATTAATAGAGGGGGGGCGAGCGAATGGAAGTTCTGTGGATGATATCACCTTTGGTGCTTATACCGCTGCTGATACACTTTGTCAGAAAGTCGGGCAGATATGAGAACCATATCAATGACCTGTTCCGCTTCGGCAGGATAGACCAGAATGAATACTTTCGCATAATGAATAAAATGCCCCCGCCGTTTCTCAGAAACGGTATGCCGCCTGTGGGGGCACCTCCGCAGGGAATGCAGGGTGCGCCTTATGTTCCCTCACAGGGAACGCCCTCACAGGGAACACCGGTAGCACCGCCGCAGGGTCAGCCTATAACACCGCCGCAGGGAGTGCCCGTAGCACCCCCGCAGGGTCAGCCTGCCCCTCAGCCTGTTCCCCAGACTATGCAGCCGCAGCCTATGCCCTACACTGTACCTCAGGGTGTACCCGTGCAGCAGCCTGTTCCTCCCGTGGGAACGCCCCCTCAGGGAACTCAGGGAGTACCCCCTCAGGGAATGCCCCGGCCTCAGTATTTTGCGCCGCAGCAGGGAAATCCTGTGCAGGGTATGATGCCTCCTCCTGCATATCAGCCCATACCGCAGCCCGAAAAGGAAAAAGTAAGCTCTTCCTCGGTAATGCTCACGGTGGGCGTTATACTCGTATCTATCGCAGGCCTTATCTTCGCCACAGCTTTGTGGGCGTCATTCGGCGGCGGCGGCAGAACGGGCATAATCGCCTTTGCGGCACTCTTCTTCTTTGCAATATGCTCATTCTCGTATAAAAAGCTCGGCCTTAAGAACTCATCAAACGCTTTCTTCTCGCTGGGTGCTATCTTCACCACTATAACCTACCTGACGGCAGGCTATTATGAGCTATTCGGCTCGGAATTCTCCTTTGACGGCGGCCATAAATGGGGCTTTGTGTCGGGGGCGGTGCTGATAGTTACGGCGCTTGCGGCTATCGGCCATAAGCTTTATCAGAAGAGGTACCTCGCCATTACCTCCCTTGCAGGCGGATTTGCGGCGTTTATGGCGCTTGCCTATGATATATCGTCGGGCAGCGACGGCGTCTTCTCGATGCTTTCGGCAATAGCACTTTCGGCCTGCCTCGGTATAGTTATTCTTATCAAGGGCAAGCCCGACTGGGCGGCGGATACTTTAAAGGTCTGCGCAGGCCTTGCGGCAGTTTCGGCGGTCAATTCCCTGTTTATACAGAATATCGGTAAATGGGGTGCGGCTGACTTTGTAAACGCTGTCATACTCTTTGCGATAATCTCACTCTATGCTTTCAGGCGTGATTCAAGACCCATGCTGGGACTGCACAGTATATATATGCTTGCGGTGTCATGCTCGATGGTGTTACAGATATTTATGGGCAATGATAACGATGCGGCACTTTATGTATCGCTCTTCCTCGTTATAATGGCGTTAGGCCTTGTTTACAGGGGCTTTGCTGTACTGCGCACGGCTGTGTCGGATAATGTGTTCTCTGTCGCTTTGGGCATAACCCTAATAGCTATGGCTGATGAGAGCGATAATAACATCATTCCCTTTGTTTGCGCTCTGCTGCTCGCTGTTTATCTTTGCATATTCGCACTTGATAAAAAGCCCTATTCTAAGATATATGCCGTTATCACCCCTGCGGTGCTCGCATACGGTGCAGCGGCGATTGATTCTTATGTTACTTACGCCCACGAGAGCGACCCCGGGCTGTATACAGCGATAGGCCTTTCGGTAATCTATTCGCTTATTGCTTTAGGGCTGTGCGCCCTTTCAAAAAAGCCCTTAAAATTCGAGCTAAATTATATCAGCGGCGCTTTCACCGTCTTTGCGGCAGTCTGCACGGTAGTTATCGCAGACAGCACGGCAAGAGATGAAACTGCACAGCGGCTCATGGCTCTTGCAGCGGCGGTGTTTGCACTATTTGTCACCTGCCGAAGCAGGCTTCAGATCGCATCGGCGCTGCCTGCATTTATGTGTGCGGTCATAGCGGCACAATGCGGCGACTCACTTGCCCCGGACAGCGTGTATGCAGGCAAGCTCACGGGCGCACTTATGGCCTATGCGGCGTTTATGATACTGTCACGGGCAGTTTTCTCCGAGCAGGTCTATTCGTATGTGTATAATAAGAGCACACGGCTCGACCCCTTCGTGTTCGGTGCGGCATCTGCTGTGCTGACGCTGTTCACTATATCTGATCAGTATGTAAGCGGCTTTATGGCTATGAAATCCGTGCGGCTCTATCAGCCCACGGCAATAGACTATATACTTCCGCTGCTTGCGTGGGTTTCCCTTACAGCGCTTATAATGCTGCTCATAAGGCCTAAAAACCCCGCATCGCTCAACACCATATTCGCAATCGGCGGCTCGCTTTCGTCGCTTGGCGTGAGTGCTCGGCTGATAACCTTTATAAAGGGCTTTATCAATGCCGACTATAATATAGGCTCGCTGGTGGCGGCGCTGATAGTGTTTGTCTGCCTGTGCATACTCTCCCGTGTGATATTTGCAGAGGGGCTTATCAAAAAGACCGAAAACTGCCTCTTCCCCGATATCTTTGCAGTATCGGCAGCGGCGGCGCTCTTTAGCATATATCTTATCCCTCAGCAGCGCTATTACAGAGAGACTTATCAGACCGAGCTGTTCCTTTTCTGGCTGGCAGCAGGTGCATTTGCCTTTATCCTTATAAGAAAGAAAAGCAGCCCACGTCTTAACACAGCCCTTAAGCTCATATCCTCGGGCGCATGGCTGATAGCCTTTATCGAGCGGCCTTTCCTTGTCTCCGACACCGACACGGTGGAGATGAAAGTTACAGTCATAGCCATAGCCGTGTTCGGCTTTGCGGCGAAGTTCATCTTACGAAAGAACGAAAAGCTGTCAGAAAATTTCGCAACAGCGGTACACGTTTTCGCTATGATACTTCTTATAGGCGATGCGCTTGTAAACCAGTCGCTTATCAATACTATAATAGTACTCACGGTAGCGGCGGCGGTAATGGTGATATCTTTCATCATCAAGAAAAAGCGCTGGTTCCTCATATCGGCGGTAATGCTTGTGGGGCTTACCATTTACATCTGCAAGGATTTCCTCACATCAATAAGCTGGTGGGTATATCTGCTTGTCATCGGCATATTGCTCATATCAATAGCTGTTTCAAACGAATACTTCAAGAACAAGAACGAGCAGCAGGGCGTGCCCGAGAAAAAGGGCAGGTTCTTTGAGGAATGGAAATGGTGAGACAGAAGCAGGAAATAAGTAGCAAAAGCCCTCTCCCAAGGTCGGGGGAGGGCTTGAATCATGCACAAAGGCGTGGCGTCTGTGTTGTGCAAACTTACGAAATATGGCGTGGGATATTGACACTTACCTAAGGGAAGAGTGTATGATAGGAGTGGGAAAGGCGGATAAATCGGGGAATGTGGGGAAATGCATAATTCATAATGCATAATGCATAATTGAGGTGTCGCCCATTCGGGCGACGAATTAAAAGTAGGTGATGCACACCCGAAGGGGTATGCGCCTCAACATACAATTAGGTAATCAATTCGTCCGACGCCGCCGTGCCATACCTTATCTTAAGCTAAGCGCTTCATCGGCGGCACTTGACCCGTGCGGCCGAGCACCAAATCCCGATTTACCAACCAATACAACCAAAGGAGTCAGCAACAGCTATGAAAATAAAGGAAGTATGCGCACGCACGGGGCTTACCGAGCGAAGCGTGCGCTATTATGTCGAGCAGGGCTTGTGCGTGCCACGGCAGGCAGAGGTCAGAGGCAGGGTCTACAGCGACTATACTGCCGAAAACGTCAGGGAACTGCGGCAGATAATAAGACTGCGTGCCATAGGCCTGTCAATAGAGCAGATATGCCGCATAAAGGCAGGGGAGGATATCCCTGCAATAATGGCGGAGCACCGTGCCGCTCTTGCCGACGAGCTTGAGCGCAAGCAGAAGATATACGATACCCTCAAGGAAACGAGCTTTGACGATATAAGCGACATAGCCGCCCTTAGTGAAGCGGTAATGCCTGCCCTCGGCGAGGGGATAACGCCGCCCGACTTCTCACGCTTTGAGGATATATCCGTCTACGGGCAGGAGCTTAGCGATATATCCGACGAGCCTTGGTATCAGCGTGGCAGGCGGTTAGCAGGGGCGGTGCTGTTTGTGATAATCATAGCCACAATGGTCGCCGTTACGAGCAGTCTCGGGATAATAGTGTTTCTGTGTGCGGCTTTGCTGTTTATGAAGCGGCGCTCGGGGTATCTGTCGCTGTTTCGCATTCTGGCACTGCTCGGAATAGCCGTCAACTCGGTGACGCTGCACGGAATGATAAAGGATATCGAAACGAGCAGCTATACCCTGGTTGCCGACAAGCCCGAGGGCGAGCTTGTTTATATCATCATTATCGCCGCAGAGGCCGTGGCGCTGCTGCTATTGTTCTTGTCGAAGAGTGTTAAGGAGTATCTGAGGTTGTAGGTCAATGCACAATGCACAATGCACAATGCACAATTAAGGTGTCGGCTTGCGCCGATATGCCCCACGATTTATCAGACCACGCTATCCCTGCGCTGATAGGCGCAAAGAGCAAAATGTTCCACGTGGAACATTTGTATTATAAATTGCCGCTTTAGCCCCCCATATTCCCGACATCTTACGTCTAAATACCCAAAGCGGACGGGTGAGTGACTTGTCCGCTTTGTTTATTCCTACAAATCCTACAAAACCACTTGACATTGTGGGAAATGTGTGGTAGAATGTAATCACAGTAAAACATAGAAAGCCGATAGGAATTATAATGCACCCGAATTCCTTAAGGCAAAAGGAGACAAGACAATGAGATTTGGATATGCGCAGATAAAAAGCCTGACTAAGCGAATGTACCGATGTTTGTTTTAAAGATAACAGCTGACCCCGAGGCGGTTCCTTGGAAACTTTGGGAGACGTTCACGTTCACCAAAGTTCTCCAAGCCTTACCAAGCGCCGAGCGGGTCAGCCAGGGGGTTGGTTTCAGCAGAGCTTAAACCGGGGCTGTGCCCCCATTAGGAATAAGAAAAAGACAACAAAACATTCCTTTATGAAAAGTATAAAAAAGAAAAAACAGAAAAATCAAACAAAACAATAAACGGAGGTCATTCACAATGAGCAATATAAATGAAAGAAACTTAAGATTCGAGACAAAGCAGCTTCACATAGGTCAGGAAACTCCCGACCCCACAACAGACGCAAGAGCAGTTCCGATATACCTTACATCCTCTTATGTGTTCCATAACAGCGAGCACGCAGCAGACCGCTTCGGTTTAAGAGATGCAGGCAACATCTACGGCAGACTTACAAACCCCACACAGGACGTTTTTGAAAGACGTATCGCAGCTCTTGAGGGCGGTGTGGCTGCAATAGCTGTAAGCTCGGGCGCTGCTGCTATCACATACGCTATTCAGACAGCGGCTCACGCAGGCGACCATATAGTTGCTGCAAAGAACATCTACGGCGGCACCTACAACCTGCTCGCTCACACTCTTAAGGACTACGGCATAACCACAACATTCGTTGACCCCTTTGACTATGAGGGCATCGAGGCAGCTATTCAGGGGAACACAAAGGCTATCGAGATAGAAACTCTCGGCAACCCCAACTCCGAGGTAGTAGATATCGAGAGAATAGCAAATATCGCCCACAAGCACGGCATTCCGCTGATAGTTGACAACACATTCGCAACACCTTACCTTGTAAGACCTATTGAATACGGCGCTGACGTGGTAGTTCACTCGGCAACTAAGTTCATAGGCGGCCACGGTACAACAATAGGCGGCGTTATCGTTGATTCGGGCAAGTTCGACTGGGCAAAGAGCGACAAGTTCCCCTGGCTGACAGAGCCCAACGTTTCCTACCACGGCGTAAGCTTTGCAAGAGACACAGCACCTGCTGCATTCGTAACATACATCAGAGCTATTCTTCTTCGTGACACAGGCTCGACACTTTCGCCCGTACACGCATTCGTGTTCTTACAGGGCCTTGAGACACTCTCTTTAAGAGTTGAGCGTCACCGTGAGAATGCCCTTAAGGTAGTTGAGTTCTTAAAGAACCACCCCAAGGTCGCAAAGGTAAACCACCCCTCTGTATCTGACAACGCAGAGCAGCAGGCACTTTATAAGAAGTATTTCCCCGAGGGCGGCGGCTCTATCTTCACATTTGAAGTAAAGGGCGGCGCAGCCGAGGCACAGAAATTCATTGACAACTTACAGCTTTTCTCGCTGCTTGCCAATGTAGCAGATGTAAAGAGCCTTGCAATTCACCCCGCTTCCACCACTCACTCAGAGTGCAACGAGCAGGAACTTGCAGATCAGGGAATCAAGCCCAACACAGTAAGACTCTCGATAGGCACAGAGCATATCGACGACATACTGTTCGACATCAAGGAAGCACTTGAAGCAGTTTAACAGCAAAAAAGAGGCAAGACCCAGCCAATCTTACCTCTTTCAATATATCTAAATCCTACCTCCTCAATAATAGGATAACAAGATAATAATATATTTCCATTAAGAAATCTCCCCTCCGGAATAAGCCGCCGGAGGGGAGAACTCTTTTTAACAGGTAAAAGTTAACAGTTAACAGTTAACAGTTGAGGTGTCCTGCGCAGCAGGGCGCAATAATTATGCATTATGAATTATGAATTATGCATTGATTTTAGCGGTGCTTCCAGCGCAGAAGCTGTCATGGCGGCGAGAACGCATTTTACAATGTCTGTCGGCAGAAATGCCAGCGCAAAGGGAAATATGGCCTCTTTAAGACCCATTTTGGTGTAATACATTCCATGTATAAGCCCGGGGATATCTACTGCGAGAATGCCTATGACTATGGCAAGAGCGAGATACGCCACGAAATGCACGTTTCGGCGGGCAAGGCCTGTGTATTTCTTATCGACTGCGGCGAAAATGGGCGCTTTTGCAAGGGCTATGAGCAGAGGGGCTATGTAGAAGCCGATGATATAACCGCCGCCTGCCGTGGGAAAGCGTGTATAAAGCGTGCCGAAGCCCGACATAACGGGCAGCCCCACAACGCCCAGCATCATATAGACTACCCCGACCAAAAAGGCATCGGCGGGGCTTAACAGCAGCCCTGCAAGTATTACGCCGAAGGTCTGCAAGGTGAAGCTAACCCCCGCAGAGAACGGGTTTGGCACGGCTATCCAGGAGCAGATGCAGATGAGAGCTGCAAACATCGCCACAAAGGCTATCCGCTGAGGGGTGAAGCGGTTTTTGCGTGTTTTTATTGTTTTTGTGTTTTCCATATATGTCACCTTTCTAAAAATAATTTGTTGACATAAGACAGTATAGCACATCTTCCGCTATTTGTCAACCCCTAATCTTAAAAGCGGTAAACAATGCTTGCTTGACTTTAGTTTGCAGATATGGTATAATTAATCTGTATAACTATGCTTTTCTGTGGAAAGGGGGTCTGCTTATGTATCATGACGGCGTTGAACTGATAAGAACGATGCATTTTGACTACTGCGCCTGCATACTCCTTGCTATGATACTCGTTTCTACCATTATGCGTAAAATGACCAAGGGCAGGCTCAATATTCTTTTCATAGTGCTGACGGTAACGGCGTTGTGTTGTACGGCGGCCGACAGCATAGCTATTTCTCACGACAATGTGCTTTACGCAAACCGAGCCATAAGAATGCTCTGGCATGAGGTGTATTTCTTCTTCCACGTATCTACAACACCGCTTTTCTGTATGTATGCGGTAGAGCTTACCGACACAAAGCACCTTATAAAAGGGCGCAAGGTATTGATACACCTGTTAGCGCTGCCGTATATGCTGGCGCTGGGGGCGCTTATTGTCAACCCGATAAACAAAAAGACCTTTTACTTTGATGAGACATTGCACTACACAAGGGGCGAATGGTTCTGGCTGTTATATGTTACAGCGGCGATATATATAGTGTATCTTGTATACATTCTTATTCGCTTCAGGCGCTCGGTAAGCACAAAGCGGTGGGCATCATTACTGCTCTTGCTTGCTTGCATGGTGGGGGCTGTAGCGATGCAGATGGTATTCCCGAGATACCCGGTCGAGATGTTTGCAACGGCTGTAGGGCTGTTGTTTATCTCGGTAATGGTGCAGCGCCCTGAGGAGATAATGGACGTTGAATCGGGGGCAAAGAGCCGAAATGCCTTTGCTGAGGATATGCAGCGCTCGTTTTTGAACAGAAAGAACTTTGACATAATAGTTATAAGGGTAAGCAATCTTCACTCATTCGGCGACTTATTAAGCTATGACGAGCGGGTTGAGATATTAAAGCGTGTTATAGACTCTGCCGAGAAGCAGAGTATGCAGCTTGGCACATACTGCGAAGTTTACTATCTGCGTGGCGGCGTGTTTGCGCTGACCCTTGAAGAGAAAGACAAGGGCAAGACCCGGCAGCTTGCACAGAATGTATCTGACGACCTCTCACGCCCGATAAAGGTAAGCTCTATGCACATAAACCTTATAACCTATGTGTGCTACATACATTGTCCTGTGGATATAGACAACAACAAGTCGCTTTCCGACTTTATCAACAAGGCTATACCCTCTGAGACAGGCATATCGAGCGCCGAGGAGATACTAAGCTCGGGCAGATACGATATGCTGGTAGATATGGATTCTATCATAAGCAGCGCCATTTCGGAAAACAGGCTGGAGGTCTACTATCAGCCGATATATTCGATAAACGACGGGCGCTTCAATTCTGCCGAGGCTCTTATAAGGCTTAAGGACGAGAAATACGGCTTCGTGCCGCCTGACTTGTTTATACCCGAGGCGGAGAAAACGGGGCAGATTCACAAGATAGGCAAGTTTGTGTTCGAGAACGTGTGCGACCTTATCGCAAGTGATGAATTCAAGGGGCTGGGGCTTGACTATATCGAGATTAACCTCTCGGTGGTAGAGTGTATGAGAGAGACTCTTGCTGACGAGATAATCGACACCCTTGCACGCTTCGGCATATCACACGACAAGATAAACTTAGAGATAACCGAGACATTTGCCGCCACTTCGCAGAGCGTTATGGAGGCAAACATAAAGAAGCTCACCGAGGCGGGCATATCATTCTCGCTTGATGATTTCGGCACGGGGTATTCAAATATGCAGAGCATAGCCCTGCTGCCCCTTGCGATAACAAAGCTTGACAAGACCTTTGCGGCCCTTGAAGACAATCAGAAGATGACCCTTGTGGTAGAGCATTCGATAGACCTTATAAAAGCGCTTCAGATGAAGATAGTCGTCGAGGGCGTTGAAACAAAGGAAATGCTCGAGCGCTTCTCTACCTTAGGGTGTGAGTACATACAGGGCTATTACTTCTCAAAGCCCTTGCCGAGGGAAGAGTTCATTAAATTTATAAATGCCAAGAACAACGGCTGATGCCGCTTATAGAATAAAGGCAACACCGCACAACCAACGGCTTACGCCTTTGTATGCCATATGCTTGAAAATTTTCCGTCATATCGCCCAAATCCACCTTGTCTTACGCCATTTGGAGATGGTCACTTTGATTATGAATTTTGTAGAGTCTAATATGCAGAACGTCTACACGCCTTTGAATTTTATGCCGCACCTGGTATTCTGTATCATTGCGACGGTTGTATACTGCACCCAGTATTACAGAAAGCATTCGGCGCATTATCTGCTGCTTGCACTTGCGGTGGACGGAACTTTTCTTACACAGCTCAACACCGATTCGATATTCATAACCCTGCTCGGGCTGTTTGAGCTGGCTATGCTCATAGCAGCAGGCGTTATGGCGCACAAGTTCTCTAAAGAGCAAAAGGCAGCCGAGCAGGCAGCCGCCCCCGAAAGTGCTGCAAAGACCGAGGAGGAGCACACACCGCCCACAGAGAAAGAGGACGCTGTAGAAAAGGCATTTGATGACTGATATGAAGATATGTATTCTTGATGCCGAGACAGTCACCCGTGATGACGTCAAGCTCGATGCGATAACCGAGCTTGGCGAGGCGAGGGTATTCGGCTTTACGAAAAATGAAGACATAGCAGCAGCCATAGGCGATGCTGATGCGGTGATATGCAACAAATGCCTTATCACCGAGGAGGTGTTTTCAGCCTGCCCGAATTTAAAATACGTGGGGCTGTTCGCTACGGGCTACAACAACATTGACCTCAAAGCCGCCACAAGGCACGGCGCAGCTGTCTGCAACGTGCCGAGCTATTCGACAGATGCGGTGGCGCAGCACACATTTGCGTTCATACTCGAATATTACTCGAAGATATCAAAATATATAAAAATGACCGCAGACGGCGGCTGGATAAACTACAAGCTGTTTTCAAATTTTTGCATACCCACAGCAGAGCTTGCAGGGCGCACGATAGGCATTGTGGGCTACGGCAGCATCGGGCGAAAGGTTGCAGCAATAGCAAGGGCGTTCGGAATGAATGTGATAACCCACACCCGCACCCCTGCGAGGGTAACTGACGGCACAGAATGTGTGGCGCTTGAAGAGCTTTTAAAGCGCTCGGACATCGTGTCGCTGCATTGTCCTTTGACGGAGGATAATGACAAGATGATAAACGAGCAGACGCTCTCTATAATGAAGCCCGATGCGCTGCTTGTAAACACAGCCCGTGGCGGGCTGATAGACGAGCCTGCTTTGGCGAAAGCGCTTAAAGGCGGCGTTATTGCCGCAGCCTGCATAGATGCGCTGACATTAGAGCCTATGCGAGAGGGGTGTGTTTTGCAGGGGCTTGACAACTGCTTTATAACGCCGCACGTTGCGTGGGCGCCGAGGGAGACAAGGGAGCGCTTGATAGAGCGTGTTGCCGAAAACCTCAGAGCGTGGCGTGACGGCAAACCTATAAACGTAGTCAACTGACGGAGGTATATATGAGACTTGACGGCTTTGGCATATTCGTTAAGGATATGGGCGAGATGATAAGGTTTTACCGTGATGTGCTGGGCTTTGAGATAAAAGAGCCTGAGGACACGAAGAACGTCTACCTTATCAAGGACGGCACGCTGTTTATGTTCTACGGGCGTGATGATTTTGAGAAGATGACCTCCCGAAAATACGAATACGTCAGGGGCTTGAACGGCCATGCTGAGCTTGCTTTGTATGTTGACACCTTTGAAGAGGTGGATAAGCAGTACAAAGCGGCGGTAGACAAGGGCGCAGTTTCGGTATTGGAGCCGACCACCGAGCCCTGGGGGCAGCGCACCTGCTACATTGCAGACCCCGAGGGAAACCTTATCGAGATAGGCTCGTTTAACAGGCCGTTTGAGCAAAGAGACCCGACAAAAGGAGAATAACAGATATGCCCGAATACTGGGACTTATACGACAGGCAGCTTATGCCGCTTGGAAAGAAATACGAGCGTGATGACAGCAAAAGAATGCCAAAGGGCGAGTTTCATATTGTTGTAGACATACTCTCGCAAAACAAAGAGGGCAGGCTGCTTATAACCAAGCGCTATGAGGGCAAGCCCTACGGCGGAATGTGGGAAATATCGGGCGGCTCGGTGCTTTCGGGCGAGAAGCCTATCGACGGCGCTGTGAGAGAGCTTTGCGAGGAAACAGGCCTTAAGGCGACACCTGATGAGCTTCGCTATATGGGGCAGATAATAAGAGAAGCCTCGGGCTGTGTGCATAATTTCTACCTCTATGAGGGTGATTTTGATGAGAGTGACATCACCTTGCAGGAGGGGGAAACGGTAGACTTCAAGCTCGTGACCCCGCAGGAAATTGAGAAAATGTCGCAAAACGGCGAATTCTTAGACTTTTTATATAACCGCATAAGGGCGGTTTATGGAGATATATTTTTCTATCACAAATAGAACAGGAGAGGAAAGACAAAATGTCATACTTAAAGGAAAAAAAGAGAGTAGTAGTAAAGCTCGGCACATCGACGCTTACCCATAGAACGGGCAGGCTCAACATAAGGCGTGTCGAGGGGCTTGTGAAAAACCTTGCCGACCTGCAAAACGCAGGGCATGAGATAATCCTCGTGTCAAGCGGTGCGGTGGGCTTAGGCGTTGCGAAATTAGGCCTTGCCGAAAAGCCCAAGGACACACCCTCAAAGCAGGCGTGTGCGGCAGTCGGCCAATGCGAGCTTATGTATCTTTACGACAAGCTCTTTTCGGAATACAGCTTGAATGTAGCGCAGATGCTGCTGACAAAATTTATGCTGCTCGAAGACAGGCGGCAGAATGTCAAGAATGCCCTTGAAAAGATAATAGAGCACGGCGTTATTCCCGTAATAAACGAGAATGACACGGTGGCTATAGACGAGCTGGAATTAGAGGTGGGCGAGAACGATTCGCTGGCGGCGACCGTGGCAGCCCTTGCAGATGCAGACCTTTTGATAATCATGTCAGACATCGACGGCCTTTATGACGGCGACCCGAGGAAAGAGGGGGGTGCTAAGCTCATACCCGTAGTCGAGGAGATAACCGACGAGATAAGAGGGCTTGCAGGCGGAAGCGGCACAGCCCTCGGCACAGGCGGTATGCGCACCAAGATAAACGCCGCCGAGATAGCTAACAAAAACGGCATAGATATGATAATCATAAACGGCAAGAACCCCGACAACCTCTACTGGCTCTTTGAGACAGGGGATATGGGAACGACTTTTAAGGCGAAGCATAATGCATAATGCATAATTATTGTGCGGCTGCGCCGCAATCGGATTTGTTTTGGCGGCGCTTTCGCTTTGTTTTGCTATTTGCCTTCGGGGTATTAAATTAAAAATCCGTCCGCCGAAGGCGGACACCTTCATTATGCATTTTGCATTATGCATTTTGCATTTAATATGTGCATTGAAAAGGGGAATGACTTATGCTAAACTACATCGAACAGTTAGGTTACAACGCAAGCAAGTGCAAGGTGACACTTGCGAGTGCGACCACAGAGGAGAAGAATGCGGCTCTTATGGAGCTGGCAAATGTTCTTCGCCGCTACAAGAACGAGATAATCTCACAAAACGAGATAGACCTTGAAAACGGCAGAAGACGTGGGCTTTCAGACGCTCTGCTTGACAGACTTATGCTCAACGATAAGCGCATAGAGGCTATGGCGAACGCCTGCGAGCACCTGTGCATTCTCGAAGACCCGGTAGGCGCTGTTGACGGCGGGCATCTTACGCCCAAGGGTATGCGCATACTCAAAACAAGAGTTCCGCTGGGTGTTATAGGCATAATCTTTGAATCCCGCCCGAATGTTACCATTGATGCAGGCGCACTCTGCCTTAAGTCGGGCAACTGCTGCATACTGCGTGGCGGCAAAGAGGCTATAAACACAAACATCACCCTCTGCGCACTTATGAGAAAGGCGCTCAAAAACACAGGCCTGCCCGAGGACTGCATACAGCTCGTCGAGAACACCGAGCGTGAAATGGCTGTGCTTATGATGAAGTGCAACGAGTATATAGACGTGCTTATCCCGAGAGGAAGCGCAAGGCTCATTCAGGCGGTAGTTAAGCAGGCAACTGTTCCCGTTATAGAAACAGGTGCGGGCAACTGCCATGTTTACGTTGACTCTACTGCCGAGCTTGATATGGCTGTTGATATAGTTGACAACGGCAAGACGCAGCGCCCCAGCGTGTGCAACGCTATCGAAACGGTGCTTATCCACAGAGATGTTGCAGAGGACTTCCTGCCCAAGATGAAAAAGCGCCTTGACGAGCATAATGTGGAGCTTCGTGGCGACGAGATGACAAAGATGATACTCGGCGACTGCGTTGTGCCCGTAACAGATGACGACTACGCCGCAGAGTTCGGCGACTATATTCTTGCTGTAAGGGTAGTTGACAGCCTGGGCGAAGCTATCGAGCACATTCAGAAATACTCAACAGGCCACTCCGAGTGCATAGTCACCGAGAGTCTGTTTGCGGCTGATGAGTTCCAGAAGAGAGTCGATGCAGCGGCAGTATATGTAAACTGCTCTACACGCTTTACCGACGGCGAGGAGTTCGGCCTTGGCGCAGAGATAGGCATATCCACCCAGAAGCTTCACACAAGAGGGCCTATGGGGCTTAAGGAGCTGACTACCGTTAAGTACCTCATAAACGGCAGCGGGCAGATAAGAGAGTAAAGGCAACACCGCACAACCAACGGCTTACGCCTTTGTATGCCATATGCTTGAAAATTTTCCGTCATATCGCCCAAATCCACCTTGTCTTACGCCATTTGTCAGCGCATCTGACATACAATGGTCGTGCGGTATTGCCTAAAGCGGGTGCTCGGCCGCACGGGTCAAGTACCGCCGATGAAGCGTTTTGATTTAGGCAAGGTGTGGCACGGCGGTGTCGGATGTTTTGATTGCCGGGCTGAACAATGACGCTTTAAAAGGATAGCCACATAAGAAAACAAAACTTGGCGCCTGCGGCGATGATGCTGAAAATCATCGCTGCGGGCGATTTTGTTCGTTATAGGAAATTAAATGATTTATTGCCCTTTATTCATTAATTTTCATAACTTTTTTAATCTTAATATGTTATAATTTAGAATGCGCTAAGTATGTGCGCATATCTTAAAATAACGGTGAATAAAGAATGAAAAATAATCCGACTTCACATATAAAAAACACAAGAAATGTGCTTATAATATCAAACTGTGTCATACTTATATGCGTGCTGGTAATGGCGTTTTATCTGATGTATTCAAGTATGATAGAGTCAAAGGATAAGAACATCAGCAGTATGACTTCCTTTGCAAGCTCGCTGCTCAAAGAGCGTATGACTGACTATATGGGCTACACCGAGAAAAACTGCGAGAGCTTTTTCAGGTGCGAGCATAAGAAATTCTACCCCGACGAGCGCATTATGGATATCTCGGAGATACACAAGCAGCAGGACGAGATATCGGCAGAGCTTTTAGAGCTGAGCCTTGGTGACTATTATGCCGATTTCGGTATCGCATATGATGACGGCAGTACTGCGGGCATTATAACCGACAGCACGAGAGACGTTTTCGGCGGCGAGGTGTATACGGCGCTTGAAAGCTTTCTTAAAAACGGCAAAAAGCAAAACTGGGGCACGGGCTACAAGGGCAACTACGAAAAGCTCTACTTTGTCAAGAGGGTCAACGACCATGCCATAATGACTGTATCGCTCTACACCAAAGAGGTAGAACGAAGAATTAAGGACGTTAACGGTATGGCTGAGACCACCACCTCTATTATCGACAGAGACGGCAACATCATCTGCTCGGCGGACTCTGAGCTTAACGATATGGCCGGCAAGCAGATAGAGAACGACAAGATAGCTCTTATAGCAGATGTGCATGATATAACCATATCCAACGAGGATTACTATATCGCAACAGACGATATAACCGACGACTGGCGCACGGTGTGCTGCTTCTCGAAGGAGCGCTTCAAGACGGATAACAAGAGGCAGACCTTTACCCTTGTGATGATAGGCGTGGGCGCTATGCTCTTAAGCTCTGTGATATCATTCTACATCACAAGGAAGATGTCGAATGCGGCGCTTACACAGCTTTATGCCGCAGGCCTTGACGGCGTTGACAGGCTGACAAAGCTCACCAACAAATTCTCCACCGAGGATATGATAATCGAAACGCTTGAATCAAGCCCTATGGGCAGCTGCTACGGCCTTGTGCTCATAGATATCGACAACCTTAAGGACATAAACGACAATCTCGGAAGAACAAAGGGCGACGATACGATACTCAGAGTTTCGGCGATTATAAGGACTGTGTTCGGTGAGAGCGCAGTTATCGGCAGGCTCGGCGGCGACAAGTTTGAAACGCTTGCCGATGTGACGGATTTTGACCTGTTCAAGTGCCTTTCCACCCTAGAGCACAAGTGTGCCGAGCTGTGTGAGAGCCTTAACAGCACCTATGCCGATGAAGACAGAAGATACAAGATAACCGTTAGCGTCGGTGCGGCGCTCTACCCGCTGTCGAGCGACAGCTACGAGGGGCTTCTGAACAACGCAGACGAAGCGCTGCGCATATCAAAGCAAAAGGGCGGCGGCTGCTTTACAGTATACAGGCGCACCGAATCCAAGAAGGACGGTGATGACAGATGAGGCGGCTGAGAAAAGCTGCGGCGGCAGCAGGCATCGCCGCTGTTATGACCTTTTGCTCCTGCGGCGGCAGCACTATAAACTATGACCATGCCTCAAACATCAGGATCTCCTTTTCCTGGTGGGGCAAGGACGTAAGGCATAAATACACCACCGAGGCGATAGAGATATTTGAAGAGCAGAACGAGGGCATCTACGTTACCCCACGCTATGCCGAATGGGCAGGCTTCAAGGAGAGAATGGACGCCAAGATAGGCTCGGGCAGCGAAGCTGACGTTATGCAGATAAACTTCAGCTGGCTGTATGAATACACAAACGAAGGCAACGAGTTCTACGACCTCGGTGAACTCAGCGACATAATAAACCTCAACAGCTTTGACTCAAAGGTGCTCGAATACGGCATGATAGACGGCAAGCTGCTGGCTATACCGATATCAATGAACGCACAGACGGTGTATATAAACAAGACGTTGTTTGACAAATACTCGCTGCCTGTTCCAAAGACATGGGAGGAATATTTCAAGGCGGCAGAGGTCATGAGCAAGGACGGGGTATACGTTCTTCGCCTTTCAAAAAGCTCTGCGTGGCATTTCTGCATAGCATATGCCGAGCAGGCGGTGGGCAAGAGGCTGCTCAACCAGAAGGGCGATATAGGCTTTGATGATAAGGACTTCGAGGTGTTGTTTGATTTCTACAAGCAGATGATAGACAAGGGCGTTACCAAGCTCATAGACGACCGTGACAGGAAGGATTTTGAGAACGGAAATGCCGCAGGCACGGTAATGTGGATATCAGATGCGGCGTATTATGTTGCACCGTGCAGAGACAATGGCAACGAGATAGCGGTGGCTGATTATCCTATCAGGGAAAATGCGGCGGTCTACGGGTGGTATGCAAAGCCCACGTCGCTTTACGCCATAAGCGCCAACACAGAAAACCCGCAGGAGGCGGCAAAGCTTGTTGAGTTTCTTTTGAGCTCGCAGGAAATGACGATGCTGCGAGGCCTTGAAAACGGCGTGCCCGCCAGCAAGAGCGCACTTGAGGTGCTTGAAGCAAATGATATGATAGACGGTATACAGCTTGAGGCTGACGAGATGAGAAAGAAATATGCACTCAAAGTCGATCTGCTCTCGCCCTATACCGAAACTTCGGAATTCATAGATAACTTTGATGAGCTTATAAGACAGATATGCAGCGGTGATACAGACATACCCGCCGCCGCAAAGCAGATGAGGGCTTCTATGATCGAGATACTCGAAAAGAATAAATAATTGTGAAAATATTTGGAGGTCAAGACTAATGGCAAAAAACCAGATACCTGTGAGTAAGACACTCACGCAGAATATGGCTGCTAAAGCGAGAAAAAAGAGAATAATACTCTCAACAGCGGCTTTGGTTGTTGTGGCAGGTATTATCGTATCTATCGTGACAGTAAAGCAGAACAGGGAAAGGGACAGGATCGAAAAGGCCAAGAACGCCGTGCTTCTGCTTGAAACGAATATGCTCATAGGCGAGCCCGACTTCCCCGATGACGGTGACTGGGACGGCGACGGTGTGACGAACAAGAGGACACCGACGGCGACGGCATAAGCGACGGCGACGAGCTTGCAGTAGGCACAGACCCGCTGAAAAACGACACCGACAACGATACCCTGCTTGACGGCTATGAGCTTATGGTGGGCTTGAACCCCCGCAGCAGCTCGACAGACGGCGAGAACGATTCGCAGAAGGAAGTTACTATCGAGCGAAAGGTCGGCCAGATAACAGTAGAGCTTAAAGGCAACGCAAACATATGCAACACCACAGTCGAGGAGCTGGAGCTTTTCGGTATTGCGGTAAACGGCTCTATCGTGAGCAAGGCTTATGATATCTATGCAGAGTACCCATTCAAGAACGCCAAGGTGACTTTTGATCTTGATGAGGAAAAGATAAAGAACATGGGCTATAAGCCCGAGGATCTGACGGTGCTCAGCTTCGATTCGCAGTCGCTCAAATACGATAAGGTCGATTCGACATATGACAAGGCAAACAACACCATATCTGCCGACATCACAAAGTTCACCACATACGTTGTAGGTGTTGAAAAGACCGCAAACCAGGAAGCTACCACAAGGATAGCATTCCTCGTAGACGATTCAGGCTCGATGTATTCAAAGAAGTTCGTTCAGAACGGCTTTACCACACCTGAAAATGACGTTGATTTCAAGAGAATAGACTTTGCAAACTCGCTTATCGGCATGATAGAGGATAACGTTGAGATAATGATAAGCAAGTACACAGCACAGTATACAAGGCTCGTGCCCTTTACCACCGACAAGAAGAGCGCATCTGCCGCCCTTGAAAAGATAAAGAACGAAACACTTTATGAGAAGAACTTCAACGGCACCTACAGCCAGCAGGCAATCGAGAGATGTATCGCAGAGTTTGCACAGAGCGGCAACGGCTCTTACAGGAATATGCTTGTAATGCTCACAGACGGCCAGTCTGACGAGGTAAACCCCAAGACCGCAAAGCAGCTCGCAGCACTTGCAAAGAAGAAGAACATCATAATCCTTACTGTAGGCCTTGGCAAGGACGTTGACAGAGAATGGCTCCAGGAGATGGCAAGCGAGACAGGCGGCAAGTACTTTACAGCATCTGACGCAAGCTCGCTCAATGATGTTTACGACCAGATAGTTACAGCACTCAACTACGATATAGTAAACTACAACGACACCACCGACAGCGTAAGGGGCTACTCGCTCTACAACACAAACTTCGCTCCCTCGGTCAACGGCTTCACATTCAAGAATTTCAGAACTACCACCACAAGAAATATGGACTTCGGCATGGCGCTCATGGCAAGAGACTGGTATATCGGCAATCTCAGACTTTCGATGCCCGGCGTTGACCCTAAGGATGATGCCAAGGATAAGGTCAGCACAGACGGCTATGACCTCACAGGCACAGAAGCAGCCGAAAAGTATAACTCCAATGTCCCGATGAGCAAGGTGACTATCTCGGCGCTCAGCAGCAAGTATGCAGATGTTTCGGAATATCTTGACTATGAGAGCGACGGCTCGGTACTGCAGGTTGAGCCTTCGGTCAAGCAGGATGCAGAGGACAGCGGCTGGAAGGCTATCGAGTACGAGACTGAGGGTCTTGAATGGTCCAAGGTCGAGTTCCTCGCAATTGACATAGCAAACGGCGCTGATAAGATAGCAAAGGCTTATTCAAAGGACGACCTTGAAATGCTCAAGGCGCTGTATCACTACAACGCTATGCAGTGGGACGACAAAAACGACGAGTATAACCTTGTAGGCGGCAGCGAGGGCTTTGAAAGGCTTCAAGCTCAGCTCAGCAAGGGTGTGCCCGTAGTTACAATGATAGACAACAGCCACGCTGTAAACGCTATCGGCCTTATTCAGGATTCTGACAACCACAACGAGTATGTGCTCCAGATATACGATTCAAACTACCCCAACGATATCCAGAAGATATACATCACAAAGAACATCGGCGGCGTGTTTGACATCTCGGGCGATACAGCAACATTCAAGGATACAAAGTTCACCTTTAATGCCACATACGAGGGCAAGCAGGTAGGCCTTTCCTTTACGGATGTTAAGGTTCACTGATAAAAACGCATAAATAACAAACAGAGGTATCACAGTTAAGTGGTACCTCTGTTATTTTTATTATTGCTGCAAAACAAGTATTATGGCAGTTCTCGGCGCCAAGGTGAGCCTGTTGTATCTAAGGCCTACAGCGTCTGCAAAGTCAGCGTTCTTGTTGTAGCGAATGCCCGTGTATACGGCCACTTTCCAGCTGAAGCCCGTAAGCTCGGGCAGGGTTATGTCTACGCTCTCCCAGTAGGTGTTTAGCGCAAAATACACCGCATCATCAGCCCCCTGCTTGTTCTTGCCCGAGTACATTATGCCTATAACGTGGTCGTGCTCCGAGAGCTGGTCGTTCCACGGCCTGCCGTGGTGGAATGTTATATTCGGGTAGCCCAGCGATATCGGCTGGGTGTCTTTTCTTATGCAGCGGTGCTTCTTTCTTATGGCGATAAGGTCTTTTACAAGGAATGCCATTTCGTTGTATTTGTTTATCCTCGTCCAGTCAAGCCATGAGATAATGTTGTCCTGACAGTAGGGGTTGTTGTTGCCGTACTGGGTGTTGCACATCTCATCGCCCGCAAGGAACATCACAGCGCCCCTTGACATCATCAGCGTGCAGAATGCGTTCTTGACCATTCTTATGCGCAGATTTTCTATGTCGCAGTTTTCTGTCTCGCCCTCTTCACCGCAGTTCCAGCTGTAGTTATCGTCAGCGCCGTCGGTGTTGTTCCAGCCGTTTGCCTCGTTGTGCTTTTCGTTGTAGGCATACAGGTCATACAGCGTAAAGCCGTCGTGGCAGGTGAGGAAGTTGACCGACACGTTGACGCCACGCTCGTTGGTGTCGTAGATATCAAGCGAGCCTGTTATCCTGTTGACTGCCGCCTGTGCAAGGCCGCTGTCGCCCTTAAGGAAGCGCCGCAGGTCGTCACGGTAGCGGCCGTTCCATTCCGCCCAGCGCCCGTATGCAGGGAACGAGCCTACCTGATAAAGCCCGCCTGCGTCCCACGCCTCGGCTATGAGCTTTACCTTGCTGAGTATCGGGTCGTATGCAAGGCTTTCAAGCAGCGGCGGGTCTTTCATCGGCGAGCCGTCTTCGTTCCGCCCGAGAATGGCCGCAAGGTCGAATCTGAAACCGTCAACTCTGTATTCAACTACCCAGTAGCGCAGGCAGTCAAGAATAAAGTCACGCACGACAGGGTGGTTGCAGTTGAATGTGTTGCCGCAGCCCGAGAAGTTGAAATACTTGCCGTCGGGGGTGAGCATATAATACACGCTGTTGTCAAGCCCCTTGAATGTGAATGCCGTGCCGTGCTCGTCACCCTCTGAGGTGTGGTTGAACACAACGTCTAGGAACACGCCTATGTTGTTTTCGTGAAGCGTCTTTATAAGCTGCTTTAGCTCGTCGCCCTCACGGTTGTATTCAACGGCGGAGGCGTAGCTGGTGTTCGGCGCAAAGAAGCAGGTCGGGCTGTAGCCCCAGTAGTTTAAAAGCTGCTTGCCATCATATTCTCTGGCACCGTCAAGCTCGTCAAACTCAAATATCGGCATAAGCTCAATGACGTTGACGCCCAGCTTTTTGAGGTAGGGTATCTTTTCGATTATGCCTGCAAATGTGCCCGGGTACTGCACGCCCGATGAGCTGTCGTTGGTAAAGCCCCTTACGTGCATTTCGTAGATAACAAGGTCCTGGAACTTGACGTTCGGCTGCTTGAAATCCCCCCAGTCGAAGAGGTCGGCGTGAACTCTTGCGTGGTAGCTGCCGTCGCCCTTGGGCTTGACGCCCCACACGCTCTGCCCCGTCACGGCCTTGGCGTAGATGTCGAGTACGTTTCTTGACTTGTCGAATATCAGCCCCTTGTGCGGCTCATAAGGGCCGTCAAGGCGGTAGCAGTATTCAAATTCATATATATCAAGCCCGAATATGATTATGCTCCAGGTATCGCCTATGCGGAATGATTCGGGTATGGGTATCACGGCGTAGGGTTTTGTCTCGGTGCGTCTGAAAAGCGCCACCGAGCAGGCTGTGGCGTTTGATGAGTGAATGGTGAAGTTCACGGCATTATCAAGCGCCGTGGCGCCGTTTAGGTCATAAAAACCGGGGCGCACGTCAAAGCCTTTTATCTTTCTTGTGGGCATAAGGTTTCGTTTTTTCAAATCAGTCACCACCAGTATAATTCATAGTGCATAATTATGTAGTCGCATACAGCGACATTTATTAATATGGGAAACTGCCTACCAGCAGCGCATGGCGTTTCATTCTGCGCTCGAAACGCTCAAGCAGCTGCTTGTCCTTGGTCTTGGCAAGGCAGAGGAAGAACTTGCGGTAATCCTCAAATACATATCTTGCGTCAAATGGGGCTTGTATGCTCTCGGCAAAGCGCTTGGCCTTGCTCTCGCCCGTGCCGAAGAGGTTGAACACCACCGCAGAATTCTGCCTGCAAAGGGCATATAGGTCATCGGTAAAGCTCTGCGAGAAGATGCTTGAATGTATCTTCTCGGCCACAAAGATATCAACGAAAATAAGGTCGAAGCTCTCACGCTCGGCCTCTTTCACATACATAAAGGCATCATCGTTCACTATCTCAAAGCGCTCACTCATCTTATCGGTGATAAAGTGCTTTCTGGCGATGCCGATAAGCTGTGATGAATACTCGACCCCCGTGACAACGCATCCGTCATAGCGGTTTATCAGAAACCTCGGCAGCGTGCAGCCTGCGCAGCCCAGCACCAGCGCACGGTCGGGTGCGTTGTCTTTGAAATAGCAGTCGGCTATCCTCTGGGCGCAGGGGTACATAGGCTGAAAGGTGCGCTTATCGCTAAGATATACAGATGAGTAAAGAAAGCTCTCACCGTTTTGAAATTCTATACGCCTTATATCATCTTTTTTGCAAAAGGGGTGTTTATAGTCGGCCACCACGAATTTTACGGGCGCACCCGTTTCCTCGTCCTTAAAGCTCTCGATGATAGTTTTTGTCTCTATGCTGCTTAGTATTCCCATAACTGTGCCTTACAAATAACGGGCGGTGCTTTGAGCCGCCCGTATATTTATTGCCTTAGTCCTTTATTTCCTCAATGGGAGCGTCTGCTGCATTCTTGCGCACGCTCTCTATGCCGTTCTTGCAGGCGGCCTTGCTGGTGTAGCCCTCGCTGGCGGCTATGACCTGACCGTTTGTGGCCTTTAGGCGGAAGCGTGTCTCGCCCTTTTTGTCGGTATATATCTCAAACTTAGGGCACTTGGCACTCTCAAAGCCCTCGGCTGTCTGGTCTTCAAGATTTGCCACGGGGGCATTCTTTGCAACGCTCTCGCAGCCGCCCTTTGCCGAAGCCAAAGTATTGAACACCTCGCCGCCTATAGCGATTATCTCGCCGTTTCCTGCCTTAAGCGACCATGTAAAGCCTGTAGCTGTCTTTTTAACAACAAATTTTCCCATTGATATTCCCTGCCTTTCAAATATTCTTCAGGCGCTAAGCCTTGATACTATTATAATACACTTATAGGCTTTTGTCAATAATTATGCAAGATGTTGTATACTTTTGTGCAAAATCAGCATTCGGAATTATTTATTGTGACAAACAAATCGGCACAGCTCAAAAACAGCCTTGCGGCTATTTAATTTTCATTTTCCCTGCCGATAACTATTATGTAAGCTATAGCTATGCGAAGGGGGTGGTCTTATGCAGATTAACGCAGTATCAGGTGGGCGGCCTGTCTACGGTGCAGGGCTTCGCTCTAAACCCGTGCCCTCAGAAGGCGGCGAGGTGCAGCACCCTTTGAGCGATAAGGTCGAGATATCCGAAGACAGCAAGGCGAGGTATGCGCAGAGCGTTTCAGCTGATAACAAGACCGCCGCAGGCTATGAGGAATATCTTAAAGACCTGCAAGGCTATGCGCCCTATATGAAGCTGCAAGTCGGCGGCGCTGTTAATACCCAAAACGACGGCAGGGTGAACACCCTTGATATAAACCCGAAGCTGCTTGATAAAATGAAGAGCGACCCCGAATTTGCACAGAAGATGACAGGGAAGCTTGGCGATATCGAGCGGGCGCACAGGCTCGTTGACAGCTATATGAAAGCCACGGGCAGCACGGTGGTTTGCAGCCATGCTTATCTTGACGAGGAGGGCAATTACTGCTGCTTTGCCGTGACCGAGCGCAAGGACGAGCTGAATGAGGAACTGCGTGCGCAGGCGCAGGAGAACGCCGAGAAGCTTATGAACGCCGTGCGTGAGAAAAACGCCGCCGCCGCCGACAAGCTGACGGAGCTTTTCTCGCAGGCCGAGGAAAAGGGCGTGCTGCTGCTCGATGATGAGGACTTAAAAGTCTTGAACGAGGCGGCAAAGGCACTTGAAGCGGGCGAAAGCGGCGAAGCAGAAGAAGCTGCAGACGAGGACGAACTTGAAAGCACCTCGGTAGGCGGCTGTATGGGCATAAATGCGCAAAAACTTGCACGTATGCTCGCCGCCGCTAAGACACGCTCGCAGGTGCAGTCGGTAATAGCTATGATACAGTCGGATATCAAGGAGTGCGACCAAGGGGCGGCAAACGGCTATGACGTTGACGAGGCGTCATACAAGGCGGCAGAGCAGCTCTTGCAGCAGGCAAAGTCACAGCTCGCCTCGGCCGACGACCGAGAAGCCACTCCGCAGGAAGAAATGGCACAGGCGTTGGCAGCGCTTATGTAAGAGACGACCCCGAGGTGGTTCCAAGCCTCAACAAGCGCCGAGCGGGTCGGCTCGGGGGTATGGGGGCCATGCCCCATTAGGAATAGCAATGGCGCAGGCGTCGGCAGCGCTGTTTTAAAAACTCAAAAGCAATAAAATCCAATATATGCTGAAAAATGATTTTACAGGGAGGTGAAATTTATGGAGGTAGGCGGTGTATTCTTTAGCACGAATGCAAAGACTGTCATGAAGACGGGTGAGGCGCTTGCGAATTTCGAGAAGTATGAGGAGAAAGTCGAGAGCGAGGAACAGGCTTCCTCCACGGCAGTCAAGCAGGACACTTACACCAAGAGCGAGGAGCAGGTAAGCTCCGACAGCGGCATCTACTCAAAGGAGACTATACAAAAGACCGTTGAGCAGATGGAAGAGCAGCGTGCTCAGGCCATGCAGTCGATGATACAGGAGATGCTGGGCGAGCAGGCAAAGGCCGCAGGGCTGAAATATTTCGGCCCCGATAAGACGCTTTCGCTGTCAGATATCACGCAGGAGGATATCGAAGAGGCGCAGAAGTCTATCGAGGATGGCGGCTATTGGTCGGTAGACAGCGTTGCCACAAGGATAATGGATATGGCAAAGCTGCTTGCAGGCAACGACCCGAGCAAGCTTTCCATGCTCAAGGATTCTGTTATCAAGGGCTTCGGAAGTGCCGCAGAGCTGCTTGGCAAGAGTGGCCTTGACGATATGCCCGACATCACAAGGCAGACCTATGACGAGGTAATGAAGCGCTTTGATGACTGGGAGGCAGAGCTTAACGGCGGCGAATGATGATACTGACTTATAAAACACGCAGGGTGATCGACGACCCCTGCGTGTTTTTGCTTTGATTTGATAAGTGTAGTATAGGATATGCTATTGTCAAGCCTGCGGGTTTTGTGGTAAAATATTAGCAAGGCTGAATCTAAGGAGGACAACGCTATGCTTAATGATGATATATTTCTCTCCCGAGCAAGGGAGCTTGTTTCAAAGCTGACAGATGACGAAAAGCTGGGGCTGCTCACCACACACCACGAGGCGGTGGAGCGGCTGGGGCTTAAGGAGTTTTTTATCGGCACAGAGGTCGCCCGTGGCTATGTGGGGCGTGAGAGGGAGAAAGTGTCTACTGTTTTCCCGCAGCCTGTGGGGCTGGCATCAACTTTTGACAAGGAGCTGATGTTAAAGCTTGGCGAGATAGCAGGCCGTGAAGCCCGTGCATATTATAACGAGAATAAGAAGATAGGCATTACCCTCTGGGGGCCTACTGTTGATATGGTGAGAGACCCACGCTGGGGCAGAACGGAAGAAGCCTACGGCGAGGACGTCTGCCTGACAGGTGAGCTTTCCGCCGCCTACACAAAGGGTATGGCAGGGGAGAACGCCGAGGGGTATTATATGACAGTTCCTACCCTTAAGCACTTTTGCGCCAATAATAACGAAGAACACAGAGGCGACTGCTCGGCATTTCTCACCCCACGCCAAAGGCACGAATATTACTACGCCGCATTTGAGAACGCCATTCGCCACGGCGGCGCTAAGAGCATAATGGCCGCCTACAACGAGCTAAACGGCCTGCCCGCCATAATGAATAAGGACATTCGTGATATCTTAAAGGACGAGTGGGGCTTGTGGTTTGTGGTGAGCGACGGCGGCGATTTTTCGCAGAATGTGGTGGCGCACGAGTTCACCGAAACGCACAGCGAAGCCTACGCCCTCTGCCTTGAAGCGGGCTGCGACACAATGACCGATGAGGACAGTCTTGTAAAAGCCGCCGCAAAGGAAGCGCTCGAAAAGGGGCTTATCACATGGGCTGATATTGACGAGAGCATAACAAACACCCTCTACGCTCGCCTGCGTCTTGGAATGCTTGACAAGACGGCGTTTGATGATATTGATAAGAGCGATATCGACACCGAGCAGAGCCGTGAGGTCAATCTTCGTGCTGCCTGCGAGGGGGTAACGCTGCTCAAAAACAGCGGCCTGCTGCCGCTTGCTGACAAGGGGCAGACTATCGCCGTGGTAGGTGCGCTGGCTGATGACTGCCTTATGGACTGGTACACAGGCTACAGCTCATACGAGCACACGGTGCTTGACGGCGTGAGGGAGGAATTCTCGGGCGAGGTGCTTTATGATTCGCTATGGGATATCGTGGCAGTAAAAGCCCCCAACGGCAAATACCTCTGCGCACACGATGACGGCAGTATAAGAGCAGACGCAGACACCCCGACAGACGGCGCACTTTTTGAGCTTCAGGACTGGGGCGAGAACTGGCAGAACCTCTTCTCCTGCAAGTATAAAAAGTATATAAGATTTTGCGAAGACGGCAGCTTAAAGCTTCACAACAGGCGTATTTATGACTGGTTCACAAGAGAGACATTCAACCTCTTTGACTACTGCGGCGTGACGCTTATAGAAGAATTTCTGCACCATAAAAGGCTTACAGCAGACAGCGAGGGCGAGCTTTCGTTCACGGCACAGCGTGGCGTGAGCGATGATATGCGCTTTGCGATCGAAACACAGAGCAGGGGCGCAGACAGAGCCGCCGAGATTGCGAAAAAGGCCGATACGGTGGTCTACTGCGTGGGCAATTACCCCGTGCAGACGGCTAAGGAATGCTACGACAGAAAGACCCTTGTGCTTAATATTCAGCAGGGCATGACCCAGACCCTTGCAGCAGCAAACCCGAACACTATCCTCACTATTATATCAAGCTACCCTTATTCTATAGTAGATGAGAGCAAGGCAGCGGCGGCGGTCATCTACACCTCGCACGCAGGGGCAGAGCTTGGGCGTGCAGTCGCCTACACTCTAAGCGGCGAAAACAACCCCGCAGGCAGAACGCCCCTTACCTGGTATCGCTCAGAGCACGAGCTTTCTGATATTATGGATTATGACATAGAAAGCTCGGGGGCTACTTATATGTACTTTAAGGGCAAGCCGCTTTATCCTTTCGGGTATGGGCTTTCCTACTCACAGTTTGAATATGATGATATGACCCTCACCCCCGATACTCACGGCATAAAGGCAGAGATAACTGTCAAAAACACATCAGACACAGCAGGCGATGAGGTGATAGAACTTTACTTTACCCTCAAAGACAGCGCCGTGACCCGCCCGATAAAAAAGCTCTGCGGCTTTGAGCGTGTGCATTTTAATGCAGGGGAGAAAAAGACCGTGCAGATAGACATTCCCCTTGACATATTGCGTATATTTGATGTGCGCTCAGGCAAGATGATAGTCGAGGGCGGCGTTTACACCTTTATGGCAGGGGCATCGTTGCAGGATATACGTCTTAGCGGTGAGTGCGAGGTCAAGGGCGAGGCGCTCTCAATGCGTGGCGACTGCTTCAAAGCGGCGATGTTTGACAGCTGCACAGGCGCAAAGCTTGCCTACAGCAAAAGGCTTTGCGGCGAGTATGTGCGTGCCGCAGGCTGGGTAAACGAGCTTAGCTACGGCGGAGTAAACCTTAACGGCGCAAAGGCGCTTATCATAACCGCAGGCAGTATGCTGGGCGAACGCCCTATGACGGTAAAAGCAGGCGGCAGGGAGTATGAGCTGACCCTTAAAGCAGGCAGCGCCCTTGACGGTTTTGAAGATTACGAGATACCCCTTGACAGCACCGAGGGCGACAGGGTTGAGATAAGTATGAGAGAGTTTACAACACTTTATAAGATAAAAATAGTGAGGTAAACTATTTACAATCTTCCTGCGATATGGTATAATTGTTTTATAAGAAAAGGTCATTTGTGACGCATAAAAAGGAGTGGATATCATGGGATTTTTAGGCAGGCTTTTCGGTGATGACGATATTGAAAAAAAGGCAAAGAGCTTTTTTGGCGGCCTTGCAAACAGCAATCAGGCACAGCCGACTACACCGCAGCCCGTGCAGCAGTCGCCCTCATACTACAGCGCACCTACACAGAGCAGCGCACCCTCGGGCGTTTCCTGGGGCGAGAATATGCCCGCCGAGGAAAACCAGTTCAACTCGGGGCTTAAGTATTACGAGTATTTCGAGAAGATATACCGTGAGGAGTTTCCCGAATATCAGGTGACAAAAGAGTTCCCTTACGGCGAGGGCAGATGTATATTCACATTCATAAGCGGCAGCAGGATAGCCCTTAAAGTCGAGGTGATGTCGCAGCGGTGCAGCGTATACAAGCTGAGAAACGACTGCCGCTCGAACGGCATCGGCTACACACGCTTCTACCACGACCACCACGGCTGGTGGAACACCCGCAGCTATGTCATAGAGCGCACAAGAAATGCGATAAGATAAGCCGCTAATGCTGATAATGCAAAGAGAATGCGCAGGTGATGAGCCTGTGCG
Source organism: uncultured Ruminococcus sp. (assembly GCA_902787365.1). Taxonomy (GTDB): domain Bacteria; phylum Bacillota; class Clostridia; order Oscillospirales; family Ruminococcaceae; genus NK3A76. Next base: position 82,481 of record CADAGC010000008.1, read on the forward strand.
TCTGCGGCGGGCAAGGCAGGGGGCGCAGGGCAGGTTGTGCCTTAAAGTCTCGCAGACGGCTGCCCCTTGTACGGTCTTGTAAATCCAAGAATTTTCTTGGATTTAATATCTTCTCTTTGCTGTTCTTCCCCTCCCAAGCGGAGGGGAAAATATTTTATGCGCAATTCGGCGAAGATCAATACTTTTTTATAGGAAACGGAGAAACAGTGTGAGACATATTATTGTAATAATACTTTGTGTGCTTGGTAGTGTCTGTGAGATTTATTTGTTTACTAAAGATAAGAACAAGTCGGCTAAAAAATGGGCTATAGTGATCACTTTTTGTATGGTTGAAGCTATAGTGATACTATTATCGATCTGGAGTCTGATAATCGGGAATTAAACTTCGTCAGTTATGATAAAAAGAGGTGAGGGAATGTCGCTTATTGATAAGCTTGCAGACAAAAACTGCTGGGAGAGGTTTTATGAATACAAGACCTCGCTTTGCTGCGACAAGGCGTTTAATAAAGAACTGCGTGAGTTTATCGACAGCGAGGGGTATCTGCCCGTGTGTGATGGCATAAAATGCGGCATGCCTTTTCCCCTGCCGAAAAAGAGCCTTGTGTCAAAGCTCGGCAAGGAAAAAAAGCGCACCGTCTACACCTACCCAAAGGCCGAGAATATGGTGCTAAAGCTGCTAACCCATCTGCTTTTGCGGGAGTATGATAAGCTCTTTGCAAGGGGGCTTTATTCCTTCCGCCCGGGCAGAACGGCAAAGGACGCAGTAAGGCTTATATCCCGTCATCACGGGATAGATAAGCTCTATGCCTACAAGGCCGACATCAGCAATTATTTCAACTCGGTGCCTGTTGATAAGCTTTTGCCGATGCTTGAAAACGCCGTTGCAGACAGCGGGCTTTACAGTTTTCTCTCACGGCTGTTGAATGAAAAGCACGTCATAAGCGGCGGCAAGGCAATAGCCGAGCAAAAGGGCATAATGGCGGGCACGCCGCTGTCGGCGTTTTACGCAAATCTCTATCTCAGCGGGCTTGATAAGGAGTTTGAGCGTGAGGGCGTGCTGTATGCGAGGTATTCGGACGATATAATAGTATTTGCCGAGAGCGAGGAGCAGGTGAAAGAGTACGCCGAGAGGATAAAGGCACACCTGCGCCAAAAAGGCCTTGCGATAAACCCCGACAAGGAGATATTCTACACCCCCGCCGAGGGGTGGACGTTCTTAGGATTTGAGTACAGGCAGGGGGTCATAGACATAGCGCCCGTGACCGTCAGAAAGCTTAAGAAGAAAATGAAGCGCAAGTGTGATGCCCTTATCCGCTGGGCAAAGCGCACGGGTGCGCCGAGAGAAAAGGCCGCCGCCGCTTTTATCAGGATATTCAACGCAAAGCTTTTAGAGCAAAGCAGCGACAACGAGCTTAGCTGGGCGCTATGGTTTTTCCCCGTGATAAATACAGACAAGAGCCTTAAGGTGATTGACGCCTATATGCAGGAATGCCTGCGATTTATCATAAGCGGGCGGCGCACCAAAAAGCGCTTTGATGTGCGGTACAGGCAGATCAAAGCGCTGGGGTATAGGTGTTTGGTGAATGAGTATTATAAAGTGAAGAAGAACGGGTGATTGATTTTTCTGGTTTAAGTGTGATATAATGATAATGGCAGGAAAAAATCCCAGCAAATGTTGTGAGGAGGTAGTATTATGATAAATGAGGATACGAATGAAAGACAGGAAGAATATCTTAGTGTGACAGCACGTGCAAAAATGGTACAACAACCACGAGGTGGGTATGTAAGCATACGTAAATTTGATAAGATAGTTTTTGATGACGGAATTGCATTGTTTGAAGAAGAAAATGTGCATGGCTCTATAGTGGGTATGGCGGTAGATTATTTGTCGAGGTTTATGGCGGGAGATAGTGCTGAAAGAGCATTTGGCATATCGCTTTTAGGAGCGAGGCGTGCTGAAAATGAATATGACAGAGACGGATATATAGCCGTATCACAGGAACTGTTATCGGGCATTGATAGAAAGCTTGATGATAAGACAATAGAAAATGCCTGCAAGCTTGTAACATTTGATGTGTGGTTAAGAGACCCTTCGTGGGGCGCTTTCAGTAAGTCGTATAATGAAACTAACTGCGACGGCGATACGATTCATAACATACGCACGATGGTGAAAAGGGCTGAAAGCTTTTGGAAAAAATATGGTCCTGTTATTGAAACGGAGTTCGTTTTCAGAGACCGTGATTCCGAGCTTGAATACAAAGTTGGAATGACTGATGCAGAGTTTGAGGAGATGTTAAGAAAAAACAGAGGAGGTTATACCCAAACGGTAATATCGGGTGACGGCGATTATCTGACTAAAGATACTATGTGGGATTTTAAAGTTATAAGAAGAACTCCTAATAAAGACAATACATTACAAATGTTAATGTATTGGATAATGGGACAACATTCTGGGCTAAAGATGTTTGAGGGTATAACTAAAGTTGGCATTTTCAACCCACGATACAATGTTGCATATCAGCTTGATATGACAAATGTGGATAAAGAAATTATCAAAGAAATAGAAGATAAGGTAATATGCTATTAACCCTTAACAATCTGTAAACCCCCTTGCAAAACAAGCGGGAATATGCTATAATAAAATCAGCACCCGAATGAGTTGGGTGCTGATTTGGTTTATGATGAGTTTATATCAAACGAAAGGAACTTGCCTATGTCATTTGAAAAGATACTCGTCCTCGATTTCGGGGGGCAGTACAACCAGCTTATCGCAAGGCGTGTGCGTGACGAGAGCGTGTATGCCGAGATAAAAAGCTTTGAGACGCCGCTTGATGAGATAAAGGCGGCAGGCTATAAGGGCATAATCTTCACGGGCGGCCCCAACTCTGTTTATGACGAGAGCTCGCCCCACTACACTAAGGATATACTTGACCTCGGCGTGCCCGTGCTGGGCATTTGCTACGGCGCACAGCTCATGGCATGGATGGGCGGCGGCAAGGTGCAAAGCTGTATCAAGAGCGAATACGGCAAGATAGAGATAGAAAACACCAAGCGTGAGAGCCTGCTCTTTAAGGGCGTGGACGCTAAGAGCATAGTGTGGATGAGCCACACAGACTTTATAGCCGAGCCGCCTGCCGGCTTTGAGATAACCTCGCACTCGGCAGACTGCCCCTGCGCTTCTATGGAGAATGTGGGCAAAAAGCTCTACGCCGTGCAGTTCCACCCCGAGGTGACACACTCGCAGTTCGGCAAGCAGTTTCTGCATAACTTCCTATTTGAGGTTTGCGGCTGTAAGGGCGACTGGGTGATGGACGACTTCATCGAGCGCACAGTTGAGAGCCTGCGTGAGCAGATAGGCGACAAAAAGGTAGTGCTCGGTCTTTCGGGAGGCGTTGACTCTTCCGTTGCGGCAGGTCTTTTGAGCCGTGCGGTAGGCAAACAGCTCACCTGCGTGTTTGTTGACCAGGGTCTTATGCGCAAGGACGAGGGCGACTTCGTTGAAGAAACATTCACACGCCTTTTTGACATGAACTTTGTGCGTGTCAACTGCGGCGCACAGTTTATAAGCAAGCTTAAGGGCATAACCGATCCCGAGCAGAAGCGCAAGACTATCGGCTCGGAGTTCTACAAGGTCTTCTGGGACGAGATAAGAAAGCAGGCTGACGGCGGATTTTTCGCACAGGGCACTATCTACCCTGACAGGATAGAGAGCGGCAAGGGCGACGCTGCAACCATTAAGACCCACCACAACCAGGTAAAAATGCCCGAGGACATAACATTTGACGGCGTTATCGAGCCGTTGGGCGACCTGTTCAAGGACGAGGTAAGGCGTGTGGGCGAGAAGCTCGGCATACCCAAAGAGCTTGTCTGGAGACAGCCTTTCCCGGGCCCGGGCTTAGGCGTGCGCATAATCGGAGAGATAACCGAGGAGAAGATAAAGGTGCTTCAGGAAGCCGATGCGGTATTCCGTGACGAGATAAAGAAGAGCGGCATCGAGGATCAGCTCAGCCAGTTCTTTGCAGTTCTGCCCGATGTGCAGACGGTAGGCGTTATGGGCGACCACCGCACCTACGACCACCTGATAGCCATTCGTGCGGTAACGACTGACGACTTCATGACCGCCGACTGGGCAAAGATACCCTATGACATTTTAGCCCGCATATCCAACCGCCTCACAAACGAGGTAGACCACGTCAACAGAGTAGTGTATGACATCACCTCCAAGCCGCCGGGAACGGTGGAGTGGGAGTGATACCACGCACTCCATAAACCACGCACCAGCGCAGTTTACGCCACTTAGTTCACCCCTCTGATAACAATTTGATAACACTTCCAAACTTAGTATTATTCTGTATCTCAAACGGTTATGAGGTACAACAGCTTAGTTTGAAAAGACCTTGCCTGACGGTGTCGGGCAAGGTCTTTTTTATTATGCCTAAAAAAGGAGGTGTCAGTCTGATGAAACGATCTTCTTAAACGTGCCGGACTCGTCGGAGTTCGGGTAGTTGTACCGCCAGTTGTCGTAGTCCTCCTGGGTGATCTCACCTGAGCGAAGCTGCTCGGCTTTGGTTTCCCACGCTCTGAACATTTCAAGCATTGTGAGATAGTCCTTGCTTTCCTTGTCAAGGCGAATGCAGACCTCACCGCTTAGCTTGTCGATCTTCAAGCCGTAATTGTCCTCAAGGGCAAACAGCGTGTGCATAACTCCGAGGTAATTCTCAATGTTCGGCACATCAAGCGCTTCTGGTGCAACCGCTAATACATCTGCAATTTGCTTGGTCAGGTCAGATTTTGGGGAACGTGTTCCCTTTTCGTATTGTGCCATTCTTACATCGGCATTGTTTGCCGGGAAGCCTACAGCCTCGCCCAAGTATTTGAGGGTCATACCACGCATATTGCGTATTCTTCTGATTCTTTCACCAATTGCCATAATAATGCACTCCTCCTTAAATATCAAAAATAGTGTTTTTACTATTATAGCATATTTGTTTAGGAAAAGTCAAGAGATATTTAACAAAAAAGTTTAAATATTTTGTGAGAAAGGGGTTGACAATAGCAAAAAAGCTTAGTATAATATAATTGCAGACGTTAAGCATATATGCTTAACGCAAATGAAAACAGATATAAAAATGAAAGGGGAAATGAAAATGAAACAATCGTTATTTATGAGAGTGGAGGAGGTCGCAGAGGTGATGGAGGTATCGGTACCTTATGCCTACAAGCTGATACGAAAGCTCAACAAGGAGTTGGAAAAGACGGGGTGTATAACTATCTCCGGCAGGATCGACAGGAAGTTTTTCTATGAACACTTTTACGGAACACGAAAGGAGGGTGACGCTGATGGCAGCGTTCAAGAATAAGAATGGCACATGGTATGTGCAGTTTCGCTATACTGATTGGAAGGGAGAAAAACAGCAGAAGCTAAAGCGAGGGTTTGCTACTAAAAAGGAAGCTCAGGAATGGGAGAGGCAGTTTTTCATGCAGAAACGTGCCGACATCAATATGACCTTTGAGAGCTTTGTTAAGCTCTACGAAAAGGACATAAGACCGAGGCTGAAAGAGAATACATGGCTTAGCAAGGAATGTATAATTGAGTGTAAGATACTGCCGTACTTTGGCGGTCGAAAGCTTTGTGACATTACCCCTGCCGATGTTATTGCGTGGCAAAACGAGATAATGAAGCAGACTACAAAAGACGGGAAAAAGCTGTCGGGCTGTTATCTTAAGAACGTACATAGTCAGTTGTCATGCATATTCAACCATGCGATAAGATACTACGGGTTAAGCAGCAATCCCGCATCAAAGGCCGGGAATATGGGTAAGGAAGAACACAAGGAAATGCTGTTCTGGACTCTGGAAGAATATCAGAAATTCTCTGAAGCAATAATGGATAAGCCAATGTCATACTATGCCTTTGAAATGCTTTATTGGTGTGGCATCCGTGAGGGGGAGCTGCTCGCATTGACAGCAAATGATTTTGATTTTACGGCGGGTACGGTGACTATAAATAAATCATATCAGCGGCTCAAAAGGCAGGACGTTATCACTACTCCGAAAACACCAAAAAGCAACCGCACGATAACCATGCCCAAAATACTTACAGAGGAAATGCAGGATTATTTAAAGATGTTCTATTCCTCGGCTGAAAATGAGCGCATATTTCCTGTGACCAAGCACTTTTTATCGCATGAAATGGAGCGAGGCTGCAAGGAGAGCGGTGTGAAAAGGATACGCATACACGATCTGCGCCACTCACACGTTTCGCTTTTGATCGAGCTTGGATTTTCCGCACTTGCGATAGCAGATCGTGTAGGGCACGAGAGTATTGACATAACATATAGGTATGCTCATCTGTTCCCCTCAAAGCAAAAGGAAATGGCAGAGCAGCTTGATATGGAGAGGTTAAAGAAGGAAGGTATTGATAATGTCAGCTAAAAACCTGGATAATAAGGGTAGGTTCCGTTCACGCACTGTCGGTTTCAGAGTATCACCCGAAGAGGATAGGCAAATCAATATTGCAGTTTCTTTATCGGGTTTGACGAAGCAGGACTATATTGTGAAGCGTCTGATGTGTAAGGATATTGTGGTGCAAGGCAATCCGAGAGTATATAAGGCTTTAAAGAATCAGTTGGCTGCGGTGCTTAATGAACTGAGTCGTATCGAGAACGGCGCAGAGGTGGACGAAGAATTGCTCGAAACAATAAACCTAATCACTGTCACCCTCGACGGAATGAAGCAGGAAAGCTAATTATACAGCCATAGGACATATATCCAAACTTGTTTTACGAGCGACAGTTCAAGGAAAAGGGGTGCAGAGGAACCGCTGCCGCAAAGGCTTTTGTCGCTCCGCTTAGGAGTGACAAAAGTATCTTTGCGTTATTAGTGTCACAAGAATTACGTAATTACCGCGTACCCCCACGAAAGGAGAAATGCATATAAAAAGAAGTATAAGCGGACGCATCGACAAAGGCAGTATCGGTCACAACAACCGAGTGTTCATAGCCCCGAACGTCGATAAGAGCCGCACGCACGAAAATATCATACTGGTCAAAGATGATATACAGCAGGTATATCACGAGCTTTTCGATAGGGCGCTTGATGAATACAACGCTCGGCAGAAGCGAAAAGACCGCTGTATCAAAAACTATTATGAACACATAAACCGTAGCAAGCAGGAGAAGCTGTTTTATGAAGTGATTTTCCAAATTGGTAACACCGAAGATACCCACTGTGGGACGGCAGAGGCAGCCATAGCAACCAAAGCCCTCAAGGATTTTGTCGAGGGATTTCAGAAACGTAATCCACATATCCGAGTGTTTAATGCTGTCATTCACTTGGACGAGGAAACGCCGCACGTCCATATAAACTTTGTTCCGTTTGCAACGGAACAGAAGAGGGGGCTTTCCACACGCAACTCACTGTCGAAGGCTTTGGAACAGCAGGAGTTTATAGGAGAGGGCAAGACTAATACCTGCACAAAACAATGGGTGGAGTATGAAAAGGAACAACTTGCTGCCGTTATGCAAAGCTATGGTATCGAATGGGAGCAGCTCGGCACACATGAGCAGCACCTTGATGTCCTCGATTACAAAAAGAAAATGCGGGCGCATGAAGTTGAGAAGCTGGAAAACAAGGTAGAGTGTACGCAACACCAGTTGGAGAACACCCAAATGATTTTAGGTGATGCTAAAAAAGTTTTGAAAAAGCTGGACAGCGAATATGCTAAAAAATCTGACGCTGTGGAAAATCTTGATTTGGCTCTTGCTGATAAAAATGCCGAGCTTTCAGATGTTGAGGAAAAATTGGCGGTTGGTCAGCAGATGATACAAACCTCTGCGGAAAAAGTGACTACCTTAATAGAAATAGACGCTATCAAGGTCAAGCACAAGGCGCTGGGTGATAAGGTCACTCTCTCGGCTGATGATTATGAAAAAGTCGCTGACCTTGCTCGAAAGCAGGTAGCGACTGAAAATGATAATTCTGAAATGGCAGAGGCTATTGATAAACTGACCTTGGAGAATGATGAGCTGTTGCAGAATGTTGCTATGCTGCGTGAGATAAACAAGACTTTGATTTCGGAGAAGTCGTCATTACAGAAGGCTATGAACAGGCTTGAAGATACGCTTAGGTCGGTGCAGGAGGAGGTTGGTTACTGGAAAGGAAAATTTAACAAGGTTATGGAATTTTTGGAAAAGAATAGTTTGAGGAAAAAGTGGGAGGAGCGGGTAAGGCCGAAGAAGAATAGGACGAGATAACAAGAAATTATCAAAACAATTATACTATTCTTCCGTCAGAGATCTCAATGATCCGCCCGCACTGCTCTGCTACTTTGGGGTCGTGCGTAACAATAACAATAGTCCTGCCCTGCTCATTGAGCGACTTGAAAAGCTCCATTATCTCACCCGATGTCTTTGTATCAAGCGCACCTGTCGGCTCGTCGGCAAGGATCATTGATGGTTCATTTACAATAGCACGGGCTATCGCCACACGCTGCTTCTGACCGCCCGAGAGCTTGTTGCAGGGCTTTTTGGCAAGGTCTTCAATGCCTACCGAGCGCAGGGCGGCAAGGGCTTTTTCCTTTTTGCCCTTTATCTTTTTCTTTGAGAAGTTGAGTGGTATCATCACGTTTTCAAGGGCTGTGAAGTCCTCGACAAGTGCAAAATCCTGCATTACCATGCCTATCTTCTCATTCCTGATACGGGCATATTTTCGCTCGGAAAGCCCTTTTACAAACGTATCGTCTATCCTGTATTCCCCGTCCTGATAACTGTCGATGCAGGCGAGGATATGCAGAAGCGTGCTCTTGCCTGCGCCCGACTTGCCTATGATAGCCACAAGCTCGCCGTCCTTTATCTCGGCAGATACTCCGTGCAGAGCCTCGAATTCGTTTGCTTTACCTGGGTTGTATATCTTTTTGATGCCGTTTAGAATGATCATTTATATCACCTCTTTTCTAAATACGAACAAGTCAGGCAAAACTATGCATTAAAGAGGTAATAACGTAAGATTGTATAAATAATTGCAATCATTGTTGTGCATATCACTAAATCTTGTAATATCCAAAATGATTTGATATAATATTAGTGCACATTTTTTGCCCTTTCATTCGTATATATAATGAGGATTCTGAGAGGAGGAGTGCTTTTGGAAAGAAAAAAACTGGCAGAGCTCTATGAAATGCACGCTGATACAGTAACAAGGGCAGCATGGCATTATACAGGCAGCTTTCATACTGCGCAGGACTGTGCCGAAGAAGCATTCCTTCGGCTTATGCATCAGGAAGATATGGAGGAAGGACACATTCTTCCCTGGCTGATAAGAACTGCGGTGAATATTGCAAAGGATATTATAAAATCTCACGAGCATAGCAAAACAGTTCCGCTTGATGAGCTTGACGAAACTGCAACAGATGACAGACTAACACTTGCAGAGCGTGCCGCTATGAGGGCTATGCTGTCACTTGATGAAAAATACAGGCTTCCGCTGTACCTTAATCTGGCACAGGGCTATACCATTTTGGAAACATCAAGGATCATAGGAAAGGGCTTTAACACTACAGCCTCACTTATACGCAGGGGCAAAAAGCTTCTGGTGAAAAAATATCAGGAGGAGGAATTATAATGCGCAGTAACGATATTGTAAGCAGTTATATAAGCGGTATAAACAAGCTGTCAAGCCGAGACAATCCTTTTAATGATAATGACGATAATGATATAACAGATGACAGCATTTCATATATCCCGGCAGCACGCTTTAAGCGGAGATATGGTTTTTATGCTGCTGCGGTCATTATGTTTGTTTTTATATCGGTAGGAATCGTGTTTATAAGAGCAGATATAGATACATACCCCTTCTTTTCTTCTTTTCTGTCAGATAACGAAAGGATCTCCTCCGCCATAAGCGATTATAACGATGCCCAACGTGAAAAGCAAGGTCTATACAAAGAACTGTATGAGCGTATCATAGCAGGTGAGGACAGAGCTGCCTTAAAAGCAGAAATAAACGAAAAGCGCGCACCCGTAAATGAACGGCTTGACAAGGCAGCAAAACAGTTGGCCTCATATTCAAGCGATAAGAGAGTTTTATTCCTGTCTGTACTTTACTGTGAGAAAAACGAGACCACTTACCTTTCGGTCATGAACAAGACGAGACAAAATATAACAGTAGGGCGTATCGGCAAAACTGACAGCGGCAAGACCTTTGGTGTTTTATCACCTGTTATTCTAAAACCCGATGAGATAGCCGTTATTGCAATCAATACTCATTTTATCGGCAAAGAAAAGCTCTGTCTTTCTTCATATGATGAGAAAGATATCATTTTTGAATATGACCCCTCCAAAGCAATAAACACTCTTCCGCCCGATATAACAGATCGCCTTGATGAGTTTTTGCAAAACTGACTGCACAAATATTGCCCCCTCATTCGTATTTAAGGTAACACCGCACAAAGACCGCCTGTCGGCTTTGTACGCATCTTGCTTGCATATTTTCCGCCATATAGCACATCTTTTCCTTGAAATACGGTAGTATTCCTTCGGAAAACCTGTACTATCTGACTAAAAATCTGACTGCGCAATCTGCGCACAATCTTTGTGCGGTGTTACCTTAAAATAAGGGGGCGATTTAATGGTTCAAAAAAATCTCAGAGGTCTTATAAAAAACGAGACTGCACTGTTTATAATAATGCTGATATGTATTTTTTCATCAAGCCTTATACTGTATTTTGCTTACGGGCTTTACCAAAATTTTAACGTAAAGCTTATCGAAACTAATGAGGAATACAAGGAATTAGCACTAAAAGTAAACGAAGGGCAGACACTTACAAAGTATAAGCTTTGTGCTTTTATCGAAGCGCTGCCCGAGTCTGCGGCGAATAACACGGAAATATTCCTTGTTTCGGCAAGGGCGGGCAGTATTGTATCTCACAGAGAGGTGGACAAAGCACTTAAAGAGAAAATAGAAGAACGCTTTGGCGGTCAGGTGATGACTGATGATAAAGGAAATGAACTCATATTTGATGAAAACACCGATCTTACCGATTGGGACGGCTCACAGTTTACTTTTCGTTTCAGATACATTGACGGCAATTATAAATATATTGACATACCAGAGAAAGCACTAAACGACGGAAAAACGCTTGTAAGCGGCAGGCTTTACTCAGATGATGAGTATAACAGCGGTGCAGATGTCGTAATAGGGTTAAGCAGACCTGAAAGCTATACGGCAGGGCTTTTATACGAAGGTGACAAGGTGCGGCTCTGGGGGAAAAGCTTTGAAGTAATAGGTCAGGCAGGTGGGATCTCTGTTCCGACACCGCCGATAACCGCAGCACCTGATGAGCTTGCTCTTGAGCCATATCTTAATATATATCTTGCAAGCGCTCTTACAAAGGAGCAATATCAAAGTTTTAAGAATACAGCAGATAACATACTTCCGGGAATGTTTTACTTTGAAGATATATCCTTCCCCGACAGCGAGAGTATATATGTGTATAACAATATAATGATCATCTCTGTTCTGATAGCAGTAATGTCAGGTATAAACTTTGTTATGCTTTACCGCAGTATTTTAAAACGCCGCAGCCGTACATATGCAATACTGCGACTGTGCGGCTGCAGCAGGCAGAGAACTATACTGAGCTGTATCACCGAAGGGCTTATAATTGGTGTACCTGCATTTTTATCGGGGCTTTTGCTGTATATCCCGCTGATGAGGTATAAGCTCTCGGATATATTTCCATTTATGGTGGCTTCATACAGTTTAAAGGTCTACTTAGGCATCTTTCTTATCTATATCACTGTACTGCTTTTTATGCTTATAGCTATGTGTACGGCAAGCTCACATGACAGTATAAAGGCACAGCTTAAAGGAAAGAGGTGACAGTATGCTTTTTAAGTATTCACTAAAGTCATTCAGAAGATACCTTTTCCAGAATACACTTACCACACTCCAGCTCTCGGCAGCGCTTTTGATAGCTGCATTTATGCTTAGCGCTGTTTATCTGCGGCTTTCAAGATATTTGCCGTTTTATGAGGAGTTCACAAGCGAGGGGAAGCTTGCGGTATTTACAGGCTTTGCATATAACGGCGACCTTTCGAGCGATTACAAAGCTATTGATAACAGCAGTGATATGAGCGAGCTGCTTGGCATTAAAGTAAAAACGCTTGGTGTGCATAACTGTGGAGCTTTCATACAAGGCAGGGAAAACGAAATTGCCGTTATTTCTGCCGATGATGAACTTATAGAGCGCTACACACCGCCGCTTGCATCGGGCAAATGGTTTGAAGGGGAAAGGATATGTGCTGCCGTTTCGGCTGACAGCGGGTATTCCTTGGGAGACAGTGTCAGGCTCAAATATTATACATCAGAGGGCAGCGAGCAGACATTTTCGGCAACTATAACAGCGCTTATCAAGGAAGATGCCAAAATTGCAGGCCTTAGCGGAGAAAACAACGGCGAGCAAAAGGATACCTTTGAGCTTTTCTATCAAAGCTCTGTAAAGCAGGATAAAAGCAGTGTTCTGCTGTTAAAACAAAGTGATCTTCCAAGCAGCAAACAGTCGGCATATACAGGTACTGTACTGATAACCGGCAGCGGTCTTGAAACATCGGATATAACAAAGAAGCTTTCAAAAAGCGGGTGTATCTATTCCGTTTCAATGCGTGAACTTGACAAGGCAAGCCGCAGGTATCTTTTACTAAAGCTATATGAGCTATTGCCTATCATACTTATACTTTGCATTATGTCATTTATTACAAGCATAAGCACATCGGCTTTATCTTCAAGAGAACAGATAAATGATTATGCTGCGTTTACACTTTGCGGTCTTGAGAAGAATAAATGTATTATCATAGGCCTGATACAGAGCATCATCTGCTTATGTTCAGCGCTTGTCATATGCATAGCTGCTGCTTCGGTTTTAATAAGGCTTTATCCCGAAAGATTCTATATTGAGCCGAATGCTTTTCTATTATCAGGCGACGCAGGAATAATGCTTATCTATATCATCATAGCCACCGCAGTTCCTGCCGCAATGATAGGGAGAACCACGGTAAAGGATATGCTTGGGAGCTTATAAATAGTATAAATGTAAGGGGTTTATATTATACTCTGGCACGCAGACGGCAAGACCGTTCCGGAGAATTTGCAGATGCTTTGCAGGAATTGTAATTTGAAGAAGTCGGGGCAGGAATAATAGAATATATAGGATAAAAAGAATAGCCCCCCTTGAAAAGATTATTAAAAAATGATATAATCTTTAAAAAAGGAGGAGGAACAAAAATGGCTGATTGGGTTGTAAATTTAATCGTTGGTGGAATAACAGCAGTATTAGGCTTTATTAGTGGGTTTATAACTAAAACATATCAAATCAAAATCAAACAAAATGCAAAAGGCAACAACATAATACAGAAAATCGAGGGTATACACAATGGAGAACAAAAAACAGATAGCAAAAGGAGATAATATAGTTCAAAGTAATATCAACGTACAAGGTGATTATATAGTAGGAATACAAGAAGAAAGAGTAATGGAACTAATAAAAACACACTGTACTGTAAATAAAGAAGAGATAATTGAATTGGTAAAGAAAACAATAGAAGAAATACCGGATGAAAAATTCATTCTTCCACAAAAAAGGATATTTGTGCCTGTAATTCAAAAATTGTCATATTCTACAGATGAAGATATTATAAAAAGTGCCTATTTAAAACTATTAGAATCCTCAATGACAAAAGAAAAAAGTTTTACAGTACATCCTTCTTTTGTGAGAATAATTGATGAGTTATGTCCTGATGAGATAAAAATATTAAATGAAGTACCACTATTTGTATCATCATATAAACCTTTGATTGACCTTAGAATGATAATAGGAGAGCAAGAAGGAAACGGAATAATACAAGTGTCAAATTTTACTGATATAGGATACGGAATTTGTGAGTATCCAAATAAAATATGTGATTACATAGAGAATATGGAACGTTTAAAGATTATAGAAATACCATCTATGCGCACACTAATAAATAAAGAGAAGTATCAATCTTTAGAGAACCATCCTGCAATCTTAGAAGTAATGGAAAAAAACATTTCAACGGATTCAATTAAAATATCATATAAATTTGATGAAAAATGCTTTTCATTAACTTCATTTGGTGCGTCTTTTTTAAAATGTTGTAAATGACACTTTATTCAATACGGTAATAAGTAAATATCTTCCAAGCAGTTCGCTTTCTTTAAAACACGAGCTTGACGGCTGCGGAACTCTTGACTTCAGAAAAGACCGTGTGCTGACAATGGAAGGCAAAGGCAGAGCAACGTGGAATGAATATGAGTTTCTGAAGCCTGAGCACGTTTATGGTAATAAGAAGAATTCTGCTAAAGGCGAGGGCTTATATTACAGCGGCATCTGGCAGGAGCTTGTTGTATTTGAGTCAGAAGGCTTGCTTGATTGGGTAAAGAGTATTCTTACATAATAACTTTTTCCCCTTGCCTTTTTTGCAAATCTATGCTATAATGAATAAAAGCTACCACATAAGACTAAAACTGATAGCATTTCGGTGATAGCTTTTTGATAGCAGAAGTCGTTATAGCCAATAGATTAGTGACACTGTATATCAAATCGGCTCACTACGGATCATATTCTCTATACAAATCTGTTTAGAATTCGATTTTTAGTGAGGAGTGGGAATAATGCAAACGTTTGCTGAAATGGCGTAATACCGTACCTTTCGTGGTTTAGTTAAGCCGAATGGCAACGATTTGGCAACATTTCTTGCCGTGCGTCAGCTAAGGCGGTTATCGGCAACAGTATAAAAATAATTGTCTGAAAAGATAAGAGCTATCTGATTCAATTTAGAATCGGATAGCTCTTTTTGTTTTATTCTGACGATTTTAAGATTTTTTCCAAATCAGGTTTATGTGCTATGCGGCACATAAGGATTATTTCAAAAGCTGCAAGCCAGCTTCTTTCTTGCGGACCGTCAAGCATAAATCTAAACCTTTGATAAATTGGGGCATATTCTATTACAATTTTCCTCAGAGCTATATTGTTTAGTCCTTCAAGTTTTTTTGGGTTCATAACAAAGGCAAGTAGGTTTTTGGATATATCTATACCTGTTTCTTCCTTAATATAGTGCTGAATAGATTGTTGTTTATTCATTACTATCCTCTTTCAATGCTCTGCGTTCAGCTTCATTCCACTCCATTCCCATAACCCCCTCAACCTCCCCGATCTTCGGCGGATCAAGCGGCAAAGGAAACCGTGATATCGCCACAGCCGAGCAGGCGGCGGCAAAGCACACAGTCTCCTCGTCGCTCATGCCGTGTAACAGGGCGTAAACGCAGCCCGCTTTGAATGTGTCGCCTGCGCCGAGGGTGCTTCTGACCTTGACGGGGAAAGCTGCCATACGCTTTATCTCGCCGCCACGCCGCCCGTAGAGCATCTCGCCGCCGCCCTGCGTGATTATCGTCAGCCCCTGCGTGCTTTGCTGCATCAGCGCCATTACCTCCTCAGGCGACTTGCCGGGATAGCGCATATCAATGCATTCGTGGGATATAACATCTATCGCCGCAGCCTTGTGCAGAGGACTTTCGTGGGGGCAGTCGATCGTCACAAAGGGTATGCCGTGCCGAGTGCATATCTCGGCGGCAAGCAGCGACTCCTCGCCAAAGTATGGGTCAATGCCCGCAGCCTTGCAGCCCTTTATGTCCTCCTCTTTCGGAATACCCCACCAGCGCTTTCCCGATGAGAAAAGCGTCTGAAAGCTGCCCATTGGCGAGCGTATGTCGTCCGCTATTATCACCGTGTCGGTAACGCCTGCATCATCGGTGTAGGTGAGACTTGACAGGTCAACGCTCTTGTCCTTGTAGAAGTCTTTGAGCACGGGTGCGACTTCACGCCCTATGTGCGTGCCGTCCATTATCACCGATACGCCTAAGGAACTCAGCACAGTCGCCGCCGTGCCAGTCTCGCCGCCGGGAAGAAAATACTGCTCGCTTATCTCGGAGTATTCGTCGGGCTTTAAAAACCCGTCACGCAGCAGTATCGAGCGTGTGGCGAGTATCTGCCCGAAAAGATATACCTCAGCTTGCTTGTTCATAAAAATCACCCCTTGCCTTTATAATGCTTTGTTACATTATAGCAAGGCAAGGGGGAGTTGTCAAGGGGCGAACCCCTTTGGCGTTAGCGGTTAGATAAATCGGGGTTTATCAATGCACAATTAGGCAATGCACAATGCACAATTGAGGTGTCGCCCATTCGGGCGACGAATTAAAAGTAGGGTGATGCACACCCGAAGGGGTGTGGGTGGCGCTGGTGTCAACAGAGTTGACACCGAAAGCCCCCACATAGCCTCCCCTGAAAGGGGAGGGGGACCGCCGACACTCGCAGAGTGGCGGTGGTGGAGGGGTTCCGCCCGAGCACCAAATACCGATTTATCGTGCTAAGTTATTGCGTGATAATCATTTTCCGATCTCCTGATAAAGCAGCCCGTCTTTTGTGCTGTACCATACCAGCCTGCCTGTCCTGTAGAGGGGCAGGCGTGCCTGTAAACTCCATTCTGGGTACTGCCTTGCCATTATCAGCGTGCTCTCGTTTAAGTATGCCACAAATGCTATGTAGCACTCCTTGGTCATCTCGTGAGCTGATGTGATGTAAAGCTCGCCGTCAGTTTCCTCGACATTCAGCTGCTGACTGTCATTCGCTTTCTGCGGAGTAAGTGCAGTCAGCCTGCTGCCGCAGCAGCTTATCGCCGCATCGTTTGCAGCGGTTATTATGTTGCCGCAGCTGCGGCATATGTAAAAGCTTGTTTTCTTCATGTTTCCTTCCTCCCTTTCGTTTTCGTTTTTTTGCCCCGAAAGCAGCGTCTGCGTGTCGGTGCAAAGCACCTTTGCAAGCTCTTCTATGAGCGATATGTCGGGGCAGCCGCCGCCGCACTCCCATTTTGATACTGCCTTGTCACTTACGTTTATCATCTCGGCAAGCTGCTTTTGTGTAAGCCCCTTTTCCTGCCGAAGCTGCCTTATTATCATTCCCGTGTTCTCAATTCCCATAGCATAAGCGCCCCCTTTACAAAGATATTGTAACCTATATCGCCCCTCTTGTCAATCCACGCTTAGTAGAGAGGGATAAGGGGGCTTTTTTTACAAAAATCACGCAGCCTGTTTATAATAAATCTACATCTGCCGTCCGCTGTTTCGTTGACAAACAGCCTTAAATATGGTATTATAATATTGTATGCTTTTATATAATCTTTATTGGGAGGATTTTTAAAAATGGGCGGATTTTTTGGTGCAGTTTCCAAGACTAACTGCGTATTCGATCTTTTCTATGGAACAGACTATCATTCTCACCTCGGTACAAGGCGTGCAGGCCTTGCAGTATACGGCGATAAGGGCTTTGACCGCTCGATACATAATATCGAGAATTCCCCTTTTCGTACAAAGTTCCAGGACGAAGTTGATAAAATGGAGGGCTATTTCGGCATAGGCTGTATATCCGACTATGAGCCGCAGCCCCTTATTGTAAGAAGCCACCTCGGCACATACGCCATAACTACCGTCGGCAAGATAAACAATACCGATGAGCTGGTAGAGAGCGTCTATAAGGGCGGTACGTCGCACTTTTTGGAGATGAGCGGCGGCGATATCAACCCCACAGAGCTTGTGGCTGCCCTTATCAATCAGAAAGACAGTATCGCAGAGGGTATAAAGTATGTTCAGGAGAGCGTTGACGGCTCTATGACCCTGCTCGTTATGACCCCTAAGGGCATATACGCTGCCCGTGACAGGCTCGGCAGAACGCCCTGCGTTTTAGGCCGGAAAGAAGACGGCTACTGCGTTTCCTTTGAAAGCTTTGCATACCTTAACCTCGGCTACACACACTATAAAGAGTTAGGCCCTTCGGAGATAGTTCTTCTCACCCCCGACGGCGTTGAGCAGATAGCCGAGCCTAAGAAGAAAATGAAGATATGCTCGTTTTTGTGGATATACTACGGCTACCCCTGCTCGAGCTATGAGGGTCTGTCGGTAGAGGAGATGCGCTATAACTGCGGCAAGCTGCTCGCAAAGCGTGACGATGTAAAGCCTGACCTCGTTGCAGGTGTTCCCGATTCGGGCACGGCTCACGCAATAGGCTACGCAAACGAATCGGGCGTGCCGTTCTCAAGGCCTTTTATAAAGTATACCCCCACATGGCCCCGCTCGTTCATGCCCACTAACCAGTCAAAGAGAAACGTTATCGCTAAGATGAAGATGCTGCCCGTTGAAGCGCTCATCAAGGATAAGAGCCTGCTTTTGATAGACGACTCTATCGTTCGTGGCACACAGCTGCGAGAAACTACCGAGTACCTCTACGCCAGCGGCGCTAAGGAAGTGCATATCCGCCCTGCCTGCCCGCCCCTGCTTTTTGGTTGTAAGTATCTTAACTTCTCCCGTTCAAGCTCGGAGATGGACCTTATCACAAGGCGCATAATCAGAGAGCGTGAGGGCGATGATGTTTCAATGGAAACACTTAAGGACTACGCTGACCCCGAGAGCCGGAACTATAAGGAAATGCTCGACGAGATATGCAAGCAGTTAAACTTCACGACACTTCGCTACCATAGACTTGACGATATGATAGAGTCTATCGGCATGGATAAGTGCGACCTTTGCACCTATTGCTGGGACGGCGAGGAATAACGAATAAACAATACTTAAGGTGTCGGCTATGCCGGTATCTTAAATTTAAGGCAACACCGCACAACCAACGGCTTACGCCTTTGTATGCCATATGCTTGAAAATTTTCCGTCATATCGCCCAAATCCACCTTGTCTTACGCCCAATGGTCGTGCGGTATTGCCTTAATAGACAGAGGGTGTGCCGATGATACTGAAAAACAGAATAAAGCGCCTTGCGGCATTTATGCTGTCGGCGGTGATGTCGGTTACACTTTGTGCGGCCGTCTTTGCAGATGATGAGGGCGGCGACCCCGAGGTGGAGCTTATCGCTGAGTTTGACAGCGAGGTGTTTGATGATGACACACAGCCGTCATTTACCTGTGCATTCGGCACTCACGAGAAAAGCCCCGAGGGCACCAGCGCCAAGCTTACCTTTGACACCGAGGGCTGTGAGCTTATATCGAGCGAGCAGTTCGGCTATTCGACCATAGCCATTGATAAATACGTCTGCAAGCAGAGCCAGAACGGCGGCTTCTACCCCAACTACGGCGAGACGGTGACTTTTGAGCCGCAGGCCGACAAAGGTGTTGTAAAGGCGCACCTTGAGATCAAGGACGCAGATAATAATACCACCCACCAAAAAGATCTGAACGTTTGGTTTATAAAGCGTGATAAAGTCATAGCCATAAGCGACGAGGGCTATGACGGCTGCGAAAAAGCCCTTGACAAGCCGCTTTATAAGGTGCTGCTGTTTATGAGAACGCCCCTCGGCACGGTGACGAAGATAGTGCTTTTGATACTTATCGGCGGCGGTATGTACTGTCTTTTGCACCATAAGGATATAAAACGGCGCTTCAAGGCAAGAAAGGCGCTTAAACTGGAGAAGAAAAATAATAAGGGAGGAACCGATAATGGATAAGAACGTATTTTTGGCAGAACTTAAGGAAACGCTTAAGAACAAATTCGGCAGCGATATAAAGAACGCCCCCTCGTGGCAGCTGCACGATGCGGTTTCCGACGCTGTGATGAATATTATTGACGACAACTGGTGCAAGAGCCGTGTCGCACACCTTGACAGCAGGCGTGCTTGCTACCTGTCTATGGAATTTCTGGTGGGCAGGGCAGTTTTCAATAACCTCCTCTGCCTTGGCATCAAGGACGAGGTTGACGAGATTCTCAAAGAAAACGGCCGCAGCCTTGCCGATATGGAGGATATTCAGGATGCAGCTTTGGGCAACGGCGGTCTTGGCAGACTTGCAGCCTGCTTTCTTGACTCGGCGGCAGCCCACGACCTGCCCCTTGACGGCTACGGCATAAGGTATAAATATGGCCTTTTCAGGCAGACGATAGAGGACGGCTTCCAGCGTGAGTATGCCGATGACTGGCAGAAATATGGCGACCCGTGGAGCAGGCGCAACGACACGCAGGCTGTTGATGTAGTCTACAGCGATATGACGGTCAAGGCTGTGCCCTACGATATGCCGATAATCGGCTTTGGCACTAAGAACGTAGGCACTCTGCGCCTCTGGCAGGCTGAGGCTGAAGATGAGTTTGACTTCTCGCTCTTTAACGACGGCAAGTTTGAGGAGGCTGTAAAGGCCAAGACACAGGCCGAGAACATCTCAAAGGTGCTCTACCCCAACGATAACTTTGACGAGGGCAAGGTGCTCAGACTCAGGCAGGAATATTTCTTCTCGGCGGCGTCACTTGCTGACATAACAAACAAACATAAGGCAAAGCACGGCACGCTTGATAATCTTTATGACTATGTGACCATACAGCTCAATGACACTCACCCCGTTATCTCTATCTTGGAGCTTATGCGAATACTTGTTGACGAGAACGGCTATGACTTTGAAAAGGCCTTTGAGATAACCTGCAAGACATTCAACTACACAAACCATACAGTAATGCAGGAGGCGCTTGAAAAATGGAGCACCAAGCTTGTTGAAAAGCTTCTGCCGAGAGTTTTCAAGTTCGCACTTATGATAAATGAGCGCTTCTACTGCGAGATGTATAAAAAAGGCAAGGATAAGAAGTTTATCAAGACCCTTGCCCCCGTCGAGGGCGGCCAGCTCAAAATGGCTAACCTTGCGGTCTATGCGTCAAGCTATACAAACGGCGTTGCGCAGATACACACCGAGATACTCAAAGCCGACACCCTTAAGGGCTGGTATGAGCTTTACCCCGAGAGGTTCCAGAACAAGACCAACGGCATAACCCAGCGCCGCTGGCTGGCTCTTTGCAACGAGGAGCTCTCGGCACTCATCACAAGGCTTTTAGGCAATGATACGTGGGTAAAGAACTTGGACGAGCTTAAAAAGCTTGCTAAATATGCAGATGACGACGCCGTAATCGACGAATTTATCAAGATAAAGCAGCTCAAAAAGCAGCAGCTTGCTGACTACATCTTCGCCCACGACGGCATTAAGATAGACCCGAACACTATATTTGATACCCAGATAAAGAGACTTCACGAGTACAAGAGACAGCTTTTAAATGCATTCTCTATCCTCTATATCTACTTCGGCATCAAGGACGGCTCTATCAAGGACTTTACGCCCACGACATTCATCTTCGGCGCTAAGTCCGCCCCCGGCTATCGCCGTGCAAAGGCAGTTATCAAGCTGATAAACGAGATTGCAAGAGTGGTAGAGAGCGACCCCGCCACAAAAGACCTTATCAAGGTGGTCTTCGTTTCAAACTATAACGTTTCCTACGCTGAGAAGCTTGTGGCAGGCTCTGATGTTTCCGAGCAGATATCCACAGCAGGCACCGAGGCAAGCGGCACGGGCAATATGAAGCTCATGCTCAACGGCACAGTCACCCTCGGCACATACGACGGCGCAAATATCGAGATAGCCGAGGAGGCAGGCGAGGATAACAACTACATCTTCGGCGCAAGAGTTGAGGATTTAGAAAAGATAATGCCCGACTACGACCCGAGAAAGCTTGCATTTGAGAACGAGAAGATAAACCGTGTTATCAACGTGCTGATAAACGGCCTTGTGACCGACGGCGGCGTTCCTTCCGACGAAGAGGGCAGCTTTGAGGAGCTTTATAAAGCCCTCACAGACGGCGCAAGCTGGCACGTGCCCGACCATTACTACCTGCTTGGCGACCTTGAAGACTATGTTGCCACAAAGCTTAAGGTGAATAAAGACTTCACCGACAAAAAGGCCTTTGCAAGAAAATGCTGGCTGAATATGTGCAACGCAGGCAAGTTCTCATCAGACAGAACTATCAAGGACTACGCCGAGAATATATGGAAGATAAAGCCCGTAACAGTATGAACACACCCGAGCAGATAGAAAACTCTATCGTCAAGAAATACAAAAAGACTATCTGGCACCGCTTTATCAAGGCAGGGCGTGAATACAGCCTTGTGAATGACGGCGACAGGATAGCCGTGGCAGTATGCGGCGATATACGCTCGCTGCTGCTTGCCAAGTGCTATGAGCGGCTACATAAATACAGCGAAACACGCTTTGATATCGCTTTTGTAGGCGATAGCACAGGGGCGCCTGCTTTCGGCCTTGATGTGACCGAAACTGACGACCCCGAGGGCTTTGCGAGAGATAACGGCTTTAACAAGCTCGCCCTGCCCGACTGCTTTGATGACTGCACCGAGCATATTCTAAGCACGCAGCTCTACGAGGGGCGGCTTGAAGCCCTGCCCCCCTGCGAGGTGTGCGAGGGGCTTACCCTTATCAGGGCAGGAATGCTGATAAGGCGTGAGGATATTGCGGCCTTTGCAAGATACAACGCCCTTGAAGATATCGCCCCCGTATCGGCAGCGGCTCAGACTGCGCCGATACTAAAAGCAAGAGCGCTTATAGCCGAGCTTGCGCCTGATAACAAGAATCTGGAGATAAACATTCTTCGCTCCTGCGAGGAGGTCAATCTCGAAACGGTGCTTTCATACGTCAAAGACGGTGAGATAAAAAGCGTGCTTGATGATTTTTAAACAAACGAGGATTATATATGGACAACAGATTTGCACGAGCCGAGCTTATATACGGCGACGCTCTTTATAAACTAAGAACTAAGCGTGTGGCCGTGTTCGGCATAGGCGGCGTGGGCAGCTATGCTGCCGAAGCCCTTGCAAGAAGCGGCATAGGGGCGATAGATCTTATAGACAGCGACACGGTGGATATAACAAACATCAACCGCCAGCTCTACGCCCTTACAAGCACTATCGGCAAATATAAGACCGATGTTGCAAAAGAGCGCATACTCGATATCAACCCCGATTGCAGGGTGACGGCGCATACCTTTTTCTACAGCGCCGAAACGGCCGACAGCATACCCCTTAAGACCTATGACTACGTGATAGACGCTATCGACTCGGTGACGTCAAAGCTGCTGCTCATCGAGCGTGCTAAGGCAGAAAATGTCAACATCATATCATCAATGGGCACGGGCAATAAGACAGACCCCTCACGCCTTGAGATAACCGATGTTTTTGAAACGAGCGTCTGCCCACTTGCAAGGGTCATGCGCCATGAGCTTAAAAAGCGAGGTATCAGCGGCCTTACCGTCTGCTGCTCAAAGGAAGAGCCTGTAAAGGCTGCCCCGCAGGAGGACGAAGTGGGCGATAAGCGTCCCGTTCCCGGCTCAACATCATTCGTGCCGCCCGTTGCAGGCATGATGATAGCAGGCAGAGTCATAAATGAACTGGTCTTTTGCTAAGATAAAAATCAAGCCCGAAAGCGGTCGTTTGATACCGCTTTCGGGCTTTGTTTTATGCGTTATTTCTTTTTCTTTGCAGCCTTTTCTCTTTCAGCCTGCTTTTTCTCCTTGGGGGAGAGAACTTTCTTTTCGCCGTATATCACCATCATGCCTACGCACAGATACATATAGTATGTTGATGTGCAGCCGCTGGTATTCCAGAACATAGATGCAAGATAAGCTATAAAGCCTGCCAGCGCCGCTGCGCCGTAGAAAGGCTGCTGCTTTTTAAAGAATGCAAGCGTTGCCTTTATGCCGCTGTAAAGTGCAAACAGCAGGAATATGCAGTAGGATATAAAGGGGATTATCCCTCGCTGGAGCAGCGTGTCAAGATAATCGTTATACAGCCTGTCAGTTCTGAAGCCCTGTATCACGCCGAAGAATGAGCTGAGATAATCCTGCCCGACGCCGAAGAACTTGCTGTTGTCAAGCTCGTTTGTAAACGCCGACGAGCCTACGCTTCTGTAGTCGGCATATATCTCAACATCTGTGTTCGCTCTGTTGTGGTAGCTTGATGAGAGCCTTACGAATGACTCGGTGAAGATGACCTCTTCGTCATAGAACTTAAGCCCGCCGCCTATCTTTAAACCTACAAAAGCGCAGGCGGTGACTGCTATCGTTATTATGCAGCACACAAGGGCGTTTTCAAGGGGCTTTTTGTTCCAAAGCACGTTTTTGCGTATCAGCCTTATTATCTCGATTATGAGCAGAACGCCAAGTACGCAGGGAATGCCTACCACGCCTGACACGATGTGTGTCAGCCCGCTTGCAACCGCCATAAGAGCGCAGGCGATAAGGTATAACACCTTTCTCTTTGTGCCCTTTGCATACATAACGCCTGCCGCAGCGAATGCGAATATGACCGTGAGCACAGCCGCAAGAGCCTGCGGCGAGCACATAAGACCCGATGCGCAGGTCTGGTCTCTCATAACATAGCCGAACTCGTTAACTTCCTCGGTGGTAAAGCCTGCGGGGAAGCCATTGAACAGCTCGTTAAAGAAGTTGGGCACGTTGGGGCTTATGCACTGTGCGATACCGAAAAGCGCCTCAAATGCGCCGATAGCCACAATGTTGTCGCAAAGCCTGCTTCTCCATTTGTCGCCCGTAACTATAATGCCTATGAATATAAACCCGCATGACGCTAAAAACTGAAGATAGCCGTCGTTTCGGTAGCTGTGGCCGAAGAATGCGGTGTCTTTATCGCTGCTCATCAGCATTGTCACAAGGCTCAGCAAGATGTATGCGCCAAGTGTTATGATAAGCCCTTTTTTGTTTTTGAGGGTCGCCTGGTTCTTCATATTTGCTATAAGGAACATCAGCACGCAGAAGAAACCTATCGCCACGAGCACCGATGACATTATAGCTATGGTGTTCTCGGTGTAGTAGTGTGTTACCGAAAGACCGTCTGACTCCTCGACCATTTTGACCGAGTTTTTTGTCAGATAGTAGGGGAGAGCACATACTGCCAGTATCCACATAGAGATTATGCTGAACATTCCCATCAGCTTCTGTGCGCCCTCTTGTGACATATTAAGTATAAAATCAGATTTTTCGGATGAGCCGAACAAATGCTTTTTTGTTTCCATACATTATCTCCTTTTGATGCAGGAAATAAGACTCAGCACCGGCCGGGCGGCATGGTGCTTTTGTGCATCGTTATATTTTTCCCCCGCCGTTGCCGACAGGGGAATAAGAATTATTTTGCGTATTCGACTACTCTGCTCTCTCTGATAAGGTTTACCTTTATCTGACCCGGGTAGTCCATCTCCTCTTCGATACGCTTTGCGATCTCCCTTGCAACAAGGGTCATCTTCTCATCGTTTATCTTCTCGGGCGAGATCATTATTCTGACCTCTCTGCCCGCCTGAATAGCGTAAGATTTCTCTACGCCGTCATACGATGTGCATATCTCTTCGAGCTTTTGCAGTCTCTTTATGTAGTTTTCGTAGTTTTCGCTTCTTGCGCCCGGTCTTGCTGCCGAGATTGCATCGGCTGCCTGAACGAGTGCCGCTACGACAGTTCTTATCTCAACGTCGCCGTGGTGTGCTTCTATTGCGTGCAGCACCTCGGGGCTTTCCTTGTATTTCTTGCATACATCAACGCCTATCTGAACGTGTGAGCCTTCTATCTCGTAGCTTAAAGCCTTACCTATATCGTGCAGAAGTCCTGCTCTTCTTGCAAGGTTTGCATCAACGCCAAGCTCTGACGCCATCATACCTGCAAGGTGTGCCACTTCTATCGAGTGGTCTAATACGTTTTGCTTATATGAGGTTCTGAACCTCAGTCTGCCAAGCAGCTTAACAAGCTCGTGGTTGAGCCCGTGAACGTTAGTCTCAAGTACTGCACGCTCGCCTTCCTGCTTGATCTTATACTCAACCTCTCGTCTTGCCTTATCGACCATTTCCTCAATTCTTGTGGGGTGTATCCTGCCGTCCTGAATGAGTTTTTCGAGAGCTATTCTTGCTATCTCTCGTCTTACCTGGTCATAGCATGAGAGTGTAATTGCCTCGGGAGTGTCATCTATTATCAAATCGACGCCTGTCAATGTTTCGATAGTTCTGATATTTCTTCCCTCTCGGCCGATTATTCTTCCCTTCATCTCATCGCTGGGAAGTGCAACGACCGATACCGCCGTTTCAGATACCTGATCTGCGGCACATCTTGAAATTGCCAGTGAAATGTACTGTCTTGCCTTAGCCTCACATTCTTCCTTGATCTGAGCCTCATACGCTGCGATCCTTACCGCCTTGTCATGCGTAAGCTCGGTATCAAGGCTTGAAAGAAGGTATTCCTTTGCCTGCTCTACCGTGAATTCCGAGATCTTTTCCAACATATCGAGCTGGCTCTTCTTTATCCTGTCAGCCTCCTCGACCTTTTCGTCAGCAGCCTTGAGCTTTTGCTGGAGTGTCTCCTCCTTTTTCTCTAAGTTGTCAAGCTTTCTGTCAACGTTCTCTTCCTTTTGCGAGATACGTCTCTCCTGCCTTGACACCTCGGCTCTTCTGTCCTTGATCTCTTTCTCGGATTCCTGCCTTGCCTTGTAGATCTCGTCTTTGGCTTCGACGAGGGCTTCTTTCTTCAGACTTTCTGCTTTTTCCTTAGCTTCGTCAACGATCTTTTCGGCTTCCTGTTCTGCCGAGCCTATCGCTGCCTCAGCCGTTTTCATTCTGTGGTTTATGCCCTGCTTGAAGCAGATAAATCCGCTCGCTGCCGCACCGACGGCAAACGTGAGCACACACAGAATTATGGCTGTTACCATTTCCATAGTTTAAGCCTTCCTCCTTCTTAGAAAGTACGGATATAAGTGTGTTTATGACGCAAAACACGCCTATCTCCGCCGATATTAAATTGTAAAGATACAAATAGCATAAATTATTTTATCTAAAAGCGACAATGCGCCCTTATAAAAATTATAATGCATAATACTATTGTATAATAATTTAGTAAAAAAGTCAAGAGCATTTTAGAGATATTTACAAAAAAGGTCAAATTTTCTTCCCCCGCTTGACATCGGGGCGGTAAAATGATAAGCTATTTATAGTAATATATCGTATAAATCGGGTGCTCGGCCGCACGGGTCAAGTGCCGCCGATGAAGCGTTTGGCTTAAGGTAAGGTATGGCACGGCGGCGTCGAACAATATGATTACTGAAACGTATGTAAAGGTGGCAAGCCCCTTCGGACACAAACCCCGATTATTCTTCCCAACTCTATACCACGAGGTGAACCAAAATGTCAAAGAAGAGCTTCTATACACGCCTTGTGCTCTCCGTTCTGTTTATGCTTGTATGCATAGGCGGTGCGGCGGCTGAGGGGGTATACTATTATATGTGCCGCACCGAGAAAATCCCCTATATGCAGGGCTTTCTTATGGCTATACCTACAGCGATAATCATATTCTGGGGGTCGTGTTTCTTCGATGCGGCTTCCCTCGATAAGTCGGGCGATAAAAAGCGGTATGTCATCAAGCGTGTGCCGAGAAAGGTGCTGGGTACGCTGTTTACGCTGTTCTGCTCGGGTGCGGTGCTTTTCTGGCTTTATGTCTATCATACCAATATCGCCAAGCTGTTTTGAAAAAGAGGTAATGTGTCATGGGTGTTTCTCTGATAATAAAGGCGCTTCTCGCAATAGCTGCTACTAACAGCTATGCCCTCACGCTTATGTATGTAAGCTCTCTGCCGCTTAAGATACTTGCTATCGCTGCGGCTGTCATATTTGTCCTTGTGATAAGCATATACCCCTGCAAGTCGAAAGAGGGCGGCAGGCTCGGGCGAATTCACAGGGGCAGCTGCCTTATGAAGTTTTTCCTGCTCTCCCTCGTCGCCGATACGGCTTTTGATATATACCTCGGCGTGTCGGGCAAGGGCTGGCAGACGGTGCTTATAAACAGCCTTATTGCCGCAGTTCTGCTGGCTTTGATGTTCGTGGTTTCAGGGGTCAGGCTCTATACAGGCTCGGTGCAGCTGGGCATCAGGTGGCGTGCGGTGGGGCTTATGCTCGCTCTTGTGCCCATAGTGAATATCATAGTGCTTGTGCGTATGCTCTCGGTAGTTGATGAGGAGTATAGCTTTGAGTGCAAAAAGGTCGCCCTTGACCGCAGCAGAGCCGCCGAAAAGGTCTGCGCTACGAAATACCCGCTGCTTATGGTGCATGGGGTGTTTTTCAGGGATATTGAGCTTTTGAACTACTGGGGCAGGATACCTGCCGAGCTTGAGAAAAACGGCGCTAAGATATTCTACGGCAAGCAGCAGTCGGCCGACTCGGTCGAGGGCTGTGCCAAAGAGCTTGTAGAGCGTATAAATGAAATAGTCGAGAAAGAGGGCTGCGGCAAGGTCAATATCATAGCCCACTCAAAGGGCGGGCTTGACTCACGCTATGCAATATCGCTGCTTGGCGCTGATGAAAAGGTCGCAAGCCTTACCACAATAAACACGCCCCACCACGGCTGCCAGTTTGCCGACTATCTGCTCGGCAAGGCGCCCGAGGGCTTTAAGAACGCAGTCGCTAACAAGTATAACGCCGCTTTGAAAAGGCTTGGCGATAACGAGCCTGATTTTATATCGGCTGTGACAGACCTTACCGCCTCGGCCTGCGCCGAGATGAATAAGATTTGTGAGGACAGCCCGAAAGTCAGCTACCGAAGCATCGGCTCACGCTCGGTGTCGGCGCTCGGCGGGCGCTTCCCGATGAACCTTTCATACCTCTTCGTCAAACACTTTGACGGCCCGAATGACGGGCTTGTGTCGGTGGAGTCGATGAAGTGGGGCGATGATTTCCGCTTTATCGAGCCGACAGGCAAGCGTGGCATAACCCACGCCGATGTCATTGACCTTAACCGTGAGAATATAGACGGCTTTGATGTCAGAGAATTCTATGTCAGCCTTGTCAGCGAACTCAAAGAGAAAGGCTTCTAACGCCCGAATGGGCATCTATCCGCCGTAAGGCGACACCACAATTATGCATTATGCATTATGAATTATGAATTATGAATTATAAAAGGGGGGGTCACACCATGCAGAGTATACTTATAGTTTCGGGCGATAAGGCTTTTGTAGGGCGCTTTGCCGCAATTCTTGCGGATATATATCCCGCAGCTGAAGTCTCGTCTGCTCTCTGCTGCGCCGATGCAAAGGGCGCTGTGCAGGGCGGCTGTGACCTTGTTATCATAGACGGCACGCTGTCAGAAACGGCGGCGGGTGAGCTTATGGCCGATATCACCGAAAAGACCGATTCGGGCTGCATAGTCATAGCCCCAGACGGGCAGGAGGAAGCCCTTGCCGATAAGCTGGAAGATATGGGCATACTCGTGCTGCCGCAGCAGGCAGACACAAAGCTTGTGCGCTGTACGGTAAAGCTTATAAGCGCATCACGAAAGCGCATACGTGGCTATGCTAAGGAAAACCTGCGGCTGCACCGCCGCCTTGATGAGATAAAGGCCGTCAACCGTGCAAAGCTGGTGCTTATGCAGTATCTTAAGTTCTCGGAGAGCCAGGCACACAAGTATATCGAAAAGCAGGCTATGGATTTGCGTATGACCCGCTATGAGATAGCTATGAAGATAATCAAGACTTACGACCTTGACGCATAAAAACTCCCTTGTTCAGCATAGAACAGGGGAGTTTTTGCTTTTGTATTCAGAGTTTTTTCGATATTTTTTGTATAAGCTCCTGGTTTCGCCCGAGAAGCTTGAAAATAGCAGTTCCGAGGATAGTCACACAGACAAGCTCGCCTAACGCAACGCCGCCTGCCATTATCCAGAATGATACAGGCTCTTCTGACAGCAGGGTTATCTCGGCGCCCACCATCAGGGCGTTGAAGATAACGGGGAAGAACGAGCATAAAAGCAGCCGTGTCGAGCTGCCCTCCTTGCGGCAAAGATATATGCATATTCCCGCAAGCGCCGTGGCCGAGGTGCCTAATATCGTATCTATAGCGCCGACAGTCGAGAAGATATTCGCCAGAAAGCACCCTATCGACAAAGAAGCGATGTAGTCCTTGTTGTAAAAGCAAAGAAGCATTAGCGCTTCGGATATTCGAAACTGCACGCTCTGATATGCTATCGGTGCGCCTATAAGAGTAATTGCCGCATACATCGCAGCCACAAGGCCTATGCGTGTTATCCGCCTTGAACTGAAATTCTCCATATAAAATCCCTCTTAAAAACAGGGTGCGCCTGCACGCAGACACACCCTTGATACATTCGTGTATATTATGTAATTATGCCTTGCCTACGGAACCGAAGAGCTCCATCTTTTCCTTGACCTTAGCCTTGATAGCCTCTACGCCGGGAGCTAAAAGCTTTCTGGGGTAGAAGCCCTTGCCCTGCTTGTCCTTGCCTGCCTCAACGTAGCCTCTTGTAGCCTCAGCGAATACGAGCTGGCACTCTGTGTTAACGTTTATCTTAGCAACGCCGAGAGAGATAGCCTTTGTGATCATATCGTCGGGGATACCTGTGCCGCCGTGGAGAACGAGGGGCATCTCGCCTACTGTCTTGTTGATAGCTTCGAGTGTCTCAAAGCTTAAGCCTTCCCAGTTGTCGGGATATACGCCGTGGATGTTGCCGATACCTGCTGCGAGGAAGTCAACACCAAGGTCAGCTATCTGCTTGCACTCTGCGGGGTCAGCGCACTCGCCCTTGCCGATAACGCCGTCCTCTTCGCCGCCGATAGCGCCTACCTCAGCCTCGATAGAAAGACCGAGACCGTGTGCAACGTTAACGAGCTCTGTTGTCTTAGCAACGTTCTCGTCGATCGGGAAGTGTGAACCGTCGAACATTATAGATGTAAAGCCTGCCTTGATGCACTTGTAGCAGCCCTCATAGGAGCCGTGGTCAAGGTGAAGAGCAACGGGAACTGTGATGCCTAAGCTCTTGTCCATAGCTGCAACCATAGCTGCAACTGTCTCAAAGCCGCACATATACTTGCCTGCGCCCTCGGAAACACCAAGGATAACGGGAGACTGAAGCTCCTGTGCTGTCTGGAGTATAGCCTTTGTCCACTCAAGGTTGTTGATGTTGAACTGACCTACTGCGTATTTGCCTTCTCTTGCCTTTTTGAGCATTTCTGTAGCTGAAACTAACATAATTACAAATCCTCCATATCAAACATTTGGGGCGTTGTCTGAGGAAGCCCCATTAAGTTAATTATACTCCGTTTTCCCCCATATTGCAATAAGCTGCCGCATTTTTTACATATTGTTAAAATTTTGGCGAAGGGGAGGAGAGGGGCTTTTTTGGGGGCAAGGCAAAATGCACAAAATAATAGTTCGATATCGAAGCATATTTATCACTTGGAGTATTGACGAAAGAGCGAAAATGGGGTATAATATAATTAGTTAGATATCAAACTATTATTTGGGAGGTGTGAGATGAAAACTGATAACACTGCAGGGCATCGGCGCAGAATGACAGAGCAGGAGCTGATAAGAAAAAAGCCCGTTATGCTTGACTTTATCGCCCATAAGCTCGATGTTTATAATAACAGACAGCTCGCTCCGTTCGGGGTGACTCATTCGCAGGCAAAGCTTTTGGTGCGCATATCTCACTCGCAGGGCGGCAAGATAGCGCAGAGCGAACTTAAGGCTTTCGGGCGGCAGGGGTCAACGATAACCTCGCTGCTTGCAAACCTCGAAAAGAACGGCTTTATCTACCGTGAGTCGAGCGAGACTGATGCGAGGGCAAAATATGTGTGCCTAACCGAAAGCGGTATGCAGGTGGCCGATGTGGCTAATGAAAACATCATAAAGCTCGATGAGCTGATAGATTCATCACTATCTAAAAAAGAGGCTGACACCTTGCACAGCCTGCTTGCAAAGGTCTGCGACACACTTCACGACAGACTCTCAGATGAAGCATTTACAGAAGAAAGGAATGATAACACTTGATAAAGAAGCTTTTTCCGTGTATCAAGGGCTATGAAAAATATACTCTGCTCACGCCGCTCGTTATGATTGGCGAGGTGGGTATGGAGGTGCTTATCCCCCTTGTTATGGCAAAGATAGTCGATGTGGGTATCGAGGGCAGCGGCGGCACGTCATATACCGTCAAAATGGGTATACTTATGGTGGTAATGGCCTGCGTTTCGATGATGTTCGGCTCGCTGGGCGCATATTTCGGCGCAAAGGCCAGCATGGGCTTTTCAAAGAACTTAAGAAACCGCCTTTTTAATAAGGTGCAGGATTTCTCTTTCAAGAATATCGACAAGTTCTCGACAGCGTCGCTTGTCACAAGACTGACGACCGACGTAAATATGGTGCAGAACTCGTTCCTGATGTTCATCAAAATGGCTTTCCGTGCGCCTGTTATGCTAATAGGTGCGCTTATAATGGCTATCAACGTAAAGCCCGACCTCTCGGTGGTGTTCTTAGTGGCTGTGCCGATACTCGGCCTTTCAATGGTGCTGATAATGACCCACGCACACCCCCGCTTCAAGCTTATGCTCGAACGCTATGATAAAATGAACTCTGACGTTCAGGAAAACCTTATCGGCATACGTGCAGTCAAGGCTTTTGTAAGAGAGGACTATGAGAACAAGAAGTTCACCACGGGCGCTGACCTTGTAAGAAGAGCACAGGTGGCGGCAGAAAAGATAGTTATCCTCACACAGCCTATAATGCAGATAACTATGTATGCTACGATAGTTTCGGTGCTCTGGTTCGGCGGCAATATGGTCATCGGCGGCGATATGCTCATAGGCGAGCTTTCGACCTTTATCACCTACATAAACCAGATCCTCGGCTCGCTGATGATGATATCCATGATATTTATGATGCTGGTTATTTCAAGGGCTTCTATGACAAGAATAGTTGAGGTCCTCGAAGAAGACCCCGACATAACAGACGATAACGCTACAGATGTCAAGGTGGAGAACGGCTCTATTGAGTTTAAGAACGTTTCGTTCAGCTATAAGGAATCGGCAGAAGAAGCGGTGCTCAGAAATATCGACCTGAAGATCGCTTCGGGCGAGACTATAGGCATCATCGGTGCTACAGGCTCAGCAAAGACTACACTCATATCCCTTATACCGAGACTTTATGATGTCACCTCGGGCGAGGTGCTCGTAGGCGGCAGAAATGTCAAGGACTATAAGCTTGCAAATCTGCGTGACGAGGTTTCGGTAGTATTACAGAAAAACGTGCTCTTCTCGGGCACTATCAGAGAAAACCTGCGCTGGGGCGACTTTGAGGCTACAGATGAAGAGATAGAAAAAGCCTGCGAGGCGGCCTGCGCTGATGAGTTTATCAACTCATTCCCCGACGGGTATGAAACAGACCTCGGCCAGGGCGGCGTTAACGTATCGGGCGGCCAGAAGCAGAGACTTTGTATCGCAAGAGCGCTTATCAAAAAGCCTAAGATACTTATTCTTGATGACTCGACAAGTGCTGTTGATACAGCGACAGATGCCAAGATAAGAAAAGCTTTCAAGGAACAGCTTGACGATACCACTACTATTATAATAGCACAGCGTATATCTTCGGTAAAGGACGCTGACAGGATAATAGTTCTTGAAGACGGCGAGATAGACGGCATAGGCACACACGATGAACTGCTAAAAACAAATGCCGTTTATAAAGAAGTCTATGATTCACAGCAGAAGGGAGATGAGGACTGATGGCAGGACCCAGAGGAGGCGGCCCCGGCGGCAGAGGGCAAAAGCCGCTTGAAAAGCCCAAGAACGTGGGCGTGACTATCAGGCGCATATTCTCCTATATGAAGGAATACAAGCCGATGATAATACTCGTTGTGGTGTTTATCATAATATCGGCACTTGCCTCGGTAATAGGCACATCATTCCTCAAAAAGGTGATAGACGACTGCATAAAGCCCATGATTGACGGCAAGACGGACGAGGGCATGAGCAAATTCATAAAGACCCTTACTGTTATGAGCATAGTATATGTGATAGGTGCGGCATCTACATTCTGCTATGCAAGGATAATGCTCAATATCTCCACCAAGGCGCTTTACAAGATAAGGGTAGACCTTTTCACGAAAATGGAAGCGCTGCCCATACGCTTTTTTGACACCCACACCCACGGCGAGGTTATGAGCCGCTACACCAATGATGTTGACACCCTGCGTGAGATGCTCTCAAACTCTCTTGCAAGCTTCATCTCGGCATTCATCACCGTAACGGGCGTGTTCGTTATGATGATATACTACAGCTGGCAGCTCACGCTTATAGTTATACTGCTTTTCTTTGTTATAGTTAAGCTCACAGCCTTTATCGGCTCACGCTCGGGAGCGTATTTCAAGGAGCAGCAGAAAAACGTAGGCCGTGCCAACGGCTATATCGAGGAAATGATAGAGGGCGTCAAGGTAGTCAAGGTCTTCTGCCACGAGCAGAAAGCCAAGAACGAGTTTGACGTGATAAACGACGACCTGAGAAAGGCAGCCACCAAGGCAAACACCTTTGCAAGCATCATGGGGCCTCTGATGAATAACCTCTCATATATCCACTATGCGATAACCGCTATCATCGGCGGCATAATGGCTATAAAGGGCGTTCACACATTCAGCGGCGTGTTCACGGTTGGTACGGTAATTGCTTTCTTGCAGTATACAAGAAACTTCGCTATGCCCATTCAGCAGATATCCCAGCAGTTCAACTCGGTGCTCTCGGCTCTGGCTGGTGCTGAGAGGGTGCTCTCGATAATCGACGAGACTCCCGAGGTTGACGACGGCTATGTTACACTTGTCAACGCCAAGATCGACGAGAACGGCAACATCACCGAATCCGATAAGAGAACAGGCATCTGGGCTTGGAAGCACCCCCACCAGGCAACAGGCGAGGTGACTTACACCAAGCTCGAGGGCAGGGTTGAGTTTGACGACGTAACTTTCGGCTATGAGCCTGAAAAGACAGTCCTCAATGGTATAACCCTTTACGCCAAGGCGGGGCAGAAGATAGCCTTTGTCGGCTCGACAGGTGCAGGCAAGACGACTATCACAAACCTCATAAACCGCTTCTACGATGTGCCCGACGGCAAGATACGCTATGACGGCATAAACATCAACAAAATAAAGAAAGCAGACCTCAGACGCTCGCTTTCAATGGTTTTGCAGGACACCCACCTTTTCACGGGAACTGTAATGGACAACATTCGCTTCGGCAAGCTTGACGCTTCTGATGACGACTGCATAAAGGCCGCAAAGCTTGCAAACGCACACAGCTTCATCAAGCACCTGCCCGAGGGGTATAACACAGTCATCACTGGCGACGGCGCCAATCTCTCGCAGGGTCAGAGGCAGCTTTTAGCGATAGCAAGAGCCGCAGTTGCCGACCCGCCCGTGCTTATCCTCGACGAAGCGACCTCGTCGATAGACACGAGAACAGAAGCTCTCATCGAAAAGGGCATGGACTCGCTTATGGCAGGCAGAACGGTATTCGTTATCGCCCACAGGCTCTCGACCGTCCGCAACTCAAACGCTATTATGGTGCTCGAGCACGGCAAGATAATCGAGCGTGGCGACCACGACGACCTTATCGCCCAGAAAGGCAAGTACTACCAGCTCTATACGGGTATGTTTGAGCTTAGTTGATATATGCATAACGCCCTCCGGCTTCGGAGGGCGTTGACTTTTATGTTCTCATATTTATTTTAACAAACTCCCCCTTGCATTTCTCCCTCATTCGTGATATAATAGTAAAATAAGCGAATTATGCATAATTTTCAGACGAAAGGACGTATAAATAATGGCTTTGATTGCAAAAAGACCAAACGGAACAATGGACGTTACACCTAACGAGGTATATAAATGGCATACAGTCGAGAACGTGGTTAAGGAAACCGCCGAGCAGTTCGGCTTTAAGGAGATAAGAATACCCACTTTTGAGGATACAGGGCTTTTTGTAAGAGGCGTTGGCGATACTACCGACGTTGTGCAAAAGGAGATGTATACAGTTTCCTCAACAGGCGATAAGACCTATACCCTGCGCCCCGAGGGCACAGCAGGTACGGTAAGAGCCGTGCTTGAAAACGGTATACTCAACGACGGCCTGCCGCAGAAACTTTTCTATATCCTCTCCTGCTTCCGCCACGAAAAGGCGCAAAAGGGCAGACTGCGTGAATTTCACCAGTTCGGCTGTGAGATGTTCGGCTCGCCCTCGCCCCTTGCAGATGCAGAGGTAATATCCCTTGCATATAGCGTTATAACAAGGCTCGGCCTTAAGAATACCGAGCTTAATATAAACTCTATCGGCTGCCCCGAGTGTAGGGCAAAGTACCGTGAGGCGCTCAAAGCCTACTTCGAGCCTCACCGTGATGAGCTTTGCGATACCTGTAAGGAAAGGCTCGATAAGAACCCTATGCGCCTGCTCGACTGTAAGTCTAAGGAGGATCAGGAGATAGCAAAGGACGCACCGCTTATCACAGAATACCTCTGCGACGAGTGTGCCGACCACTTTGGTAAGGTCAAGGAATACCTCGGCCTTATGGGTATCGAGTATAAGATAAACCCCAAGATCGTAAGAGGTCTTGACTACTATACACGTACTGTTTTTGAGTTCCTGACTACCGATATCGGCTCGCAGGCAGCAGTCTGCGCAGGCGGTCGCTATGACGGCCTTGTAGAGTCGCTCGGCGGTAAGCCCACACCTGCGCTCGGCTTCGGTATGGGTCTTGAAAGAATAATCCTCACTATGGAGAGCCAGGGTCTTGACTTTGCACAGGACGGCGGCTGTGAGCTTTATATCGCACCTATGGGTGATAAGGCAGCAGCCTATGCGGCAGGCCTTATAGCGAAACTGCGTGATATGGGCGTTTACGCCGAGTATGACCTTATAGGCCGCTCGCTCAAAGCGCAGATGAAGTATGCCGATAAGATAGGCGCAAAGTTCGTTATCGTGCTCGGCGATAACGAGATAGAGCAGGGCAAGATTAACGTCAAGAAAATGGCAACAGGCGAGCAGACAGCCTTTGATGTTGATGACAGCTTCCCCGAGAGACTTTCCGATTTCATAATGGCAAGCCTTGTTGAGGAGCTTGATATGGAGGGACTTTTATAATGAGATGTCCGATTTGCGAAAACATTCCGCTTATTGAGTTTACAAACCCGCTTGAGTATATGATGGCGGTAAATGCCGTGACCAATATGCTGGTTCAGGGCAATATTGAGATGATTTACCAGACCTGCCCCCTCGACCAGGTGGTGGATAAGGACGGCAAGTTCTATTCCGGCAGGATATTCCACCAGTTTTCCTGTGCTATGTGCGGCACTATATATGGTATGCTTGCAAATCCCCTTGCAGGCGGTGGTGAGATAAGGATAAACGATAAGCCTTTCCGCCCCGAGGATTACGAAGATAAGGATAAGGAATAATGCTTGTTATACTACCCATATCCTTTGAGTATGAGAGCAGCGCCACGCCGAAGCGTATAGCAAGGCGGCTCGACGGCGAGCTTATACAAAAGCGCCCCAGCGCCAATGTTATGGCAAACTCAAAGTTCATAAAGAAATATAAGACCCAGTCGGTATTCTACGGCTGCCGCAGCGGTGAAGATAAATTCAGCGTTTTCTACCACGAGGCAGGCAGGCGTGATACTGGGTCACTGGGCTTTTACGGCAGGCTTGAAAAGTCGGGCAAGGGCACTAAGATATCGGGGCATTTCAGAAAGCCCCTTTCCGCCTATATTTTCGGGGCGGTGTGGGTGCTCATCACCTTTATGTTCTCACTCATAGCCCTCTCCCTTGATAATATGGGCGCCTGCATATGCGGCGCTGTGCTGTTGCTTTTGGGAGTGTTTATCCTTTTCTTTGACAAGGGCAAGAAAAAAGTGATAAGGGCGTTTATCGAGTCGCTGTGAAGCTGTGTTAAAGCGGCTTTTGAAAGATATATGATGTAATTTGACAAAATAAAACACCTGTGGTATAATAATCACAGGTGCTTGCACTTAGCGTAGGCGGTCAAATCTAACCTCCGATTTCTAAAGGAGGTGAGCAGAAAATGACGGTAATTGAAGTATTGACTTTACTTATACTGATAACCAATGTCATAGCTCTTGTCGAGATATCTGCGGCAAAAAGAAATAACCGCCTTACCCCAAATAAGACGGTTAAACATTTAAAAACCATTTCTTAGGAGGAGACCGCTTACAGCGAGCACCTCTTTGTATGTATATTATAGCACACAAACACAAGATTGTCAATAGTTTACCGAAAGGAAGTAAATAGAAATGAATGACACTATGAAGGGTCTAAAAAGAACACACTACTGCGGCGAGGTGCCGAATACCGAGCAGGAGGTAGTTGTCTGCGGCTTTACCGATAGAGTAAGGGATATGGGCAACCTTATCTTCATAAACCTGCGTGACAGAACTGGCCTTGTGCAGCTGACATTCGGTGATAATACCGACAGGGAGATATTCGCTAAGGCTCAGACAGTAAGAGCAGAAGACGTGCTTATGGTAAAGGGCGACGTCAGAAAGCGTGAGAGCGTAAACGATAAGCTCAAAACAGGCCAGATAGAGATACACGTTACCGACCTGCGTATTCTCTCCCGTGCAGAGACAACACCTTTTGAGGTCACAAATTCCGATAAGGTCAATGAGGAGCTTAAGCTTCGCTACCGCTACCTTGACCTTAGAAACCCCAGACTCCAGAACAATATCATCACCCGCCACAATATTGCTAAAGTCGCAAGAGATTATTTCTATGAGAACGGCTTTATCGAAATAGAAACACCTATGTTTATGAAGTCTACCCCCGAGGGTGCGAGAGACTACCTCGTGCCGTCGAGAGTTCACCCGGGCAAGTTCTACGCTCTGCCCCAGTCGCCCCAGATATATAAGCAGCTGCTTATGATATCGGGCTTTGACCGCTATATCCAGCTTGCAAGATGCTTCAGAGATGAAGACCTGCGTGCTGACAGACAGCCCGAGTTCACACAGATAGACTTAGAAATGTCATTCGTTGACCAGGAGGATATACAGTCCTGCGTTGAGGGCTTTGTAAGCAGGCTTTTCAAGGATATCCTCGGTGAGGAGATAGCTCTCCCGCTGCCGAGACTGACCTTTGCAGACGCTATGAACCGCTACGGCTCCGATAAGCCCGACACCCGCTTTGGTATGGAGATTCAGGATATCTCCGACTGGGCAGGCAAGACGGATTTCGTGGTATTCAAGGGCGCAATAGAAAACGGCGGCTCTGTTCGTGCGATAGTTGCAAAGAACGCAGCTTCCGTTTATACAAGAAAAGAGATAGACAAGCTCACCGAGCACGCAAAGGGCATAGGCGCTAAGGGTCTTGCCTACGTGCGCTGGGTAGAGGACGCACCCAACTGCTCATTCGCTAAGTTCTTAAAAGAGGGCGAGCTTGATGAGCTGCTCACCAAGCTGGGAGCTGAAAAGGGCGACGTTGTTATAATAGTTGCCGATAAGGATAAGGTGACTCTTCCCACCCTCGGCGCACTCCGTCTTATCATGGGCAAGCGCCTTGAGCTTATCGACGAGAGCAAGCACAACTTCCTGTGGATAACCGAAATGCCCTTCTTTGAGTATGACGAGGAGAGCGGCACATGGGTTGCTATGCACCACCCCTTCACAATGCCTATGGACGAGTGCGTTGCGTACCTGGAGAGCGACCCCGAAAAGGTAAGAGCGCAGGCCTGGGACTTAGTACTCAACGGCGTCGAGCTTTCATCAGGCTCAATGAGAATAACCGACTGCGCACTTCAGGAGAAGATGTTCGAGCTTCTCGGCATGGGCAAAGAGGAGATAGAGCAGAAGTTCGGCTTCCTTGTTGACGCATATAAGTACGCAGCACCCCCTCACGGCGGCATGGGCATAGGCCTTGACAGAATTGCTATGATAATCTGCGGCGCACAGAGCCTGCGAGATGTTACAGCGTTCCCCAAGGTGCAGAATGCAAGCGAGCTTATGAGCCAGTGCCCCGCTGTGGTAGACGACAAGCAGCTTGAAGAGCTTCACATAAAGACAGTAGCAGAATAACAACACCATTTGAAACGGAAAGGAAAAGCACTATGGCACTAAGAAAATCCGGCGAAGATTATCTCGAGGCTATCCTTGTGATAGGCAAGCGCAAGGCGCAGGTTAGATCAATTGACGTGGCAAACGAGCTTGGCTTTTCAAAGCCCTCAGTCAGCCGTGCCATGTCGCTTTTAAAGGAGGGCGGCTTTATCACCGTCGATAAGGACGGCTCGCTCAACCTTACAGACGTAGGCCGTGAAAAGGCCGAGGACGTTTACGGCAGGCATTGTCTGCTCACCGAGTTTTTCAGAGATATTCTCGGTGTCAGCGAGGAAAACGCCGCCGAAGACGCCTGCCAGGTCGAGCACGTTATCTCGGCCGAGACTTTTGACAAGCTCACGGGGTTTGTTAAGAAGTATACCAAGTGAGCAGTATAAAAAGCCCCTTGCTTTGTCAAGGGGCTTTTTATGTGCGGGCGTTGACTTTCCGGAAACTATGTGCTATAATATACCCATAGTCTGAGTTCGGTAACGAAGATTGGCGGTCTCCTTAGAGATAAGGAGGTGGTAGTAATGGAATACATAACCTTTACAGACTTGGTTATTTACACCGAGATGCTCGTGGGTGTGATTACCCTCTGCTACCTGCTCTTCCACAAGAAGAAATAGTTAGTACTTAGAGAAACCTTTTAAAAGGGGACAACAAGGAAAACACCGCCAAAACTCTGAATAGGTTGGCGGTGTTTATTCACACAATACTTACAAGGAGTGCCGCTTTTATCCCGAGGGGGTGCAACCCCTTGGGGCCCAGGCTATTCCTTTCCTATAGTATACCACACCCTTGGCATTTTGTCAAGGGGCTTTTTTGCCGCCGCTTTTTCCATTTCTGCCCCATTTTTGTGCACCTCGCTACAAAACACCCCTCAACATTTGTGAAACATTACCCCTTTAAAACTCTCAAAACCGTGCGATGTATATAACGTAAGCGGCAAGGAGTTAGCGCACAGCTCCAAGCCAAACAAAACCATACACGGCAAGGAAGCCGTGAACAAAATTTTATAATACATGGAGGTATTTATTATGAGTATGGTAGTAAGAACTAATTCAATGGCAATGAGCGCAAACAGTGCACTCAACAAGAACAACTCAACAGTAGCAGGTAACCTGCAGAAGCTTTCCACAGGCTTCAGAATCAACCGTGCAGC
>CADAGC010000009.1 GCA_902787365.1 uncultured Ruminococcus sp.
CCTTGTCTTACGCCAGTAAAACTGCGGCGGATATAGGCAATCTGACGAAAAATTTGTCAGCGCATCTGACATACAATGGTCGTGCGGTATTGCCTAAATGTCCGAATGGACATATCATCGGCGCTTAGCACCGATACCACAATTATGCATTATGCATTTTGCATTATGAATTATAAACAAAGGAAGGTACACACAATGTCAAAAAACATTTTTCTTTTTTCGGGACAGGGCTCGCAGTATGTGGGCATGGCAAAGGAGCTTTATGATAATTTCGAGGGCGCTAAGGCGGTCTTTGACAAGGCGGCCGAGGTGCTGGGCTATGATATAGCAGATATTGCCTTTAACGGCCCCGAGGAGGAGCTTAACAAGACTTTAAACTCACAGCCTGCCATTATGGCCTGCTCGCTGGCTGCATTTGAAGCGGCAAAGGCAAGCGGCATAACCTTTGACGGCGTGGCAGGTCACTCGCTGGGCGAGTATGCCGCTATGGTGGCATCGGGCGTTGTGACGCTCGAAGACGGCTTTAAGCTTATCAAGGCACGTGCCGCCGCAATGCAGAAAGCTGCAGAGGCAAACAGCGGTGCTATGTATGCCATAATAGGCCTTGACGCCGCCGAGGTTGAAAAGGTCTGCGAGGAGGTTGAGGGGTATGTTGTGCCCGTTAACTACAACTCTGCCGTTCAGACGGTAATTGCGGGCGAGACTGACGCCTGCGAGAGAGCCGCCGCAGTATTTACAGAGATGAAAAAGCGTGCTATAAAGCTGGGCGTTTCCTCTGCTTTCCACTCAAAGCTTATGCAGAGTGCGGCTGATGAATTTATAGAAGCTGCAAAGGGTGTTACATTCAACGAGCCGACTGTTGAATTCTATTCAAACGTCCTCGGCGAGAAGCTTACTGACTTTTCTGATATGCCGACAATGCTTTCAAAGCACATAGTAAGCCCCGTTAAGTTCACATCAGAGCTTGCGCAAATGGAAAAGGCAGGGTATGAGAACTTCATCGAGCTTGGGCCTAACAAGGTGCTCACGGGCTTAGTTAAAAAGACACTTAAGGGCAAGACCGCCCTCAACATAGAAAACACCGAAACACTCAACAAGGCAGTTGAAGCCCTCGGCTAAGAAATGGGGGATAATATGAAAAGACAGGACTATCTTTCGTGGGACGAGTATTTCATGGGGCTGTCGCTCCTCTCGGCCTTAAGAAGCAAAGACCCCAACACACAGGTGGGGGCTTGCATAGTATCGGAAGACAACAAGATACTCTCGGTAGGCTACAACGGTATGCCCATAGGCTGCGATGACAACGACTTCCCGTGGGAGCGTGAGGGGGCGTTTTTAGACACGAAATACCCCTTTGTCGCCCACGCAGAGCTTAACGCCATACTCAACCGCCCCACCGTGAGCCTTAAAAATGCAAGGATATACGTATCCCTTTTCCCCTGCAACGAATGTGCCAAGGCGATAATCCAGAGCGGCATAAAAGAGGTCATCTACTGGCAGAACAAATACGCAGGCACAGACGGTGTAAAGGCAAGCGAGATGATGTTCCGTGCCGCAGGGGTAGAGCTTCGGCAGTATACACCGTCGGGGCGGGAAGTAAGGTTTGATGTTTAAACTGTAATATAAATCGGGGAGGTGTCATATCCACTCTGCGAGTGGATATGACGGAGGGGTTTCACTCGGCGGCGTAAGCGTCCCCAATCAAATAACACAAAAGGAATGATAACAATGTCAAAACAATACGCACTCTTAGGCGAGAGCCTTAAGCACACAATGTCACCCCCTATCCACGAGCGGCTTTTTGCGCTTGCAGGCAGGCAGGCAGAATACAGCATTATCGAGCTGAAGGCAGACGAGCTTGAAGCTAATAAGGACAGGCTGCTTTCGCTTGCGGGTTTTAATATAACCATACCGCACAAGATAGGCATTATCCCCTACTGCGACACCCTTGCCGACTCGGCAAAGCGCTACAACTCGGTCAACTGCATTGACAACAAGAACGGCGTACACACAGGCTACAACACCGACTGCGACGGCTTTTTAAAGACGATAGCCGCAATGGGTGCAAACTTGGGCGGCCGTGTGCTGCTGCTCGGCTGCGGCGGTGT
The DNA here is from genome assembly GCA_902787365.1 of uncultured Ruminococcus sp. GTDB lineage: Bacteria > Bacillota > Clostridia > Oscillospirales > Ruminococcaceae > NK3A76. The sequence continues at coordinate 2,109 of CADAGC010000009.1, forward strand.
GGGCAGAATGATGGCGATAGAAGCCGCCCTCGCAGGCGCAGAGCTTTATATCGCCGTGCTTATGAGCGACTTTCCGCTTGCAGAGCAGGCGGCTAAAGAGATAATCGCCATGAAGCCCGATGCTGATATAACTATCGTCGAGATAGGCGGCATTGACACCTCGCTTCACTACGACCTGCTGATGAATGCCACCCCCGTCGGTATGTACCCGAAGACTGACGCCTGCGCCGTTTCAGACAAGGTGATAGCCTGCGCTGATGCGGTGTTTGATGTTATCTACAACCCGGGCGAGACACAGCTTTTACAAAAGGCAAAGGCTCTTGGCAAGAAATGCTCAGGCGGCATGGCTATGCTTGTCTATCAGGCAGTTTCCGCCCACGAGATATGGGACGGCGACAGCTATAAAGACGCCGACATAGCACAGCTTATCGCAGATATGGAAAAGCTGGTGGAAGAAAAGTTTCAATAATGCATAGCCGCCTGCCATATTATGATCCGTCGCCCGAATGGGCGACACCTCAATTGTGCATTATGCATTATGCATTGTGCATTTAAAAGGAGATGTTTAAATGATACCCATTTTTCTCTGCGGCTTTATGGGCTGCGGAAAAACTACCGTCGGCAGGATAGTTGCCGATATATCGGGCAGGGCGTTTATCGACCTTGACAATTATATAGAAGACGCTGCGGGAATGACTATTCCCGAGATATTTGAAAAGTACGGCGAGCCGCACTTCCGTGCGCTTGAAACTGAGGCGCTGGGGCTGCTTTCCGAGAGCTACAGCGTTATAGCCACAGGCGGCGGTGCGCTGCTCTCGGCGCAGAATTCCTGCATTGCAAGCAAAAACGGCCTTGTGATTTTTATTGACACGCCCTTTGAAATGTGCTATGATAGAATATGTGATGACCCCCACAGGCCGATAGCCGCTTCATCGACAAAGGAGCAGCTGAAGGCAAGGTATGACGAGCGCTACCCGAAATACAAGCAAAACAGCGCAATCACCGTAAGCGGTGAGGGCACACCCGAAGAGATAGCGGCAAGGATACTTCACGTAATGTAAGACCTAAGGAGACGATAAAATGGCTGAACAGGCAATAAGAAGACCCAAAAAGAAAAAAATGAGCAAAAAGAAAAAGCTGCTCATAGCGCTGCTCATAGTGGTTATAATACTTGTCATAGGCTGTATAACGGCAGTGGCTATAATATTCCACTATATAGGCAAGGTAGAGGTCGAAGACCCGAAAAAGGCTTTCCCGATAGTCGATTCGGTGGTCGATGACGACCTCACATCAGAGCCCGACTCACCCCCCGAGGTGATTGAAAAGGCTGACAAGAAGATAAACGAGAACCTCGCCAAGAACGCCACCGAGATAATGAGCGACGACAACGTTGTAAACGTGCTGCTCATAGGCACAGACGCCAGAAGCAAGGACGACAGAGGGCGCTCTGACAGTATGATACTCGTATCTATCAACAAGAACACCAAGCAGGTAGTTATGACCTCGTTCCTGCGTGATATCTACTGCAACATACCCGATATCGAGAACACAAGGCTCAACCACTCCTACGCATACGGCGGCCCCGACCTGCTCATAAAGACCTTAGAGAGCAACTTCAAGGTTAGAGTTGACAGATACGTAAGAGTAAACTTCTACTCGTTCTGTGATGTTGTTGACACCATAGGCGGCGTTGACATAGACGTTACCGAGGAGGAGATATCCTACCTCAACAGCAACTTGCCTGAAGTAAACAGACTGCAAGGCTATTCCGATAATGACAGCTTTGTCACACATTCCGGTATGCAGACCTTGAACGGCAGGCAGGCGCTTGCTTATTCGAGAATACGCTACCTCGGCACAGACTTTGCAAGAAGCCAGCGTCAGCGCACGGTGCTTGAAAACATCATCACCAAGATGAAGAAACTAAGCCTCGGCGAGCTTTCAGACCTGCTCGACGTTCTGCTGCCGCAGCTTGCCACAAATATGACCGAGGGTGAGATGTTCTCATTCGTTGTTGATTCGCCCGTTTACCTCAAATACGAGGTAGTTCAGAACAGAGTTCCTGCCGACGGCACATGGAGTTTTATAACAGTAAGGCAGATGAGCGTTATCGACGTTGACTTTGATGCAAACATCGAGCATCTCAAAAAGACTATTTACGGAGAGTAAGCTATGAAGATATGCGTTGCAGGCCTCGGGCTGATAGGCGGCTCGCTGGCAAAGGCGATAAAAAAACACACAGACGAGATAGTTTACGGCCTTGACATAAACCGTGACACGATAGCCTCGGCGCTTGCGCAGGAGACTATTGACGGCGAGCTGACCCCTCAGGAGCTTGGCTGCTGCGATATGGTGATACTTGGTCTTTACCCGCAGGCGACTATCGACTTTATAAAAGCAAACAAAGACTATTTCAAAAAAGGCAGCATAGTCATCGACACCTGCGGCATCAAGCAGGCGGTAGTTGAAGCTGCCGAGGAAACGCTTTCTGGCACGGACGTGCAGTTTTTAGGCTGCCACCCAATGGCAGGGCGTGAGTTCTGGGGCTTTGCATACGCCCTTGACAATCTCTTTGACAAGGCAAGCTTTATTATGACCCCCACCGAGAACACTCCCCCTGAGGTGATAGAAAAGGTGCGTGAGCTTGCTTTGCGCATAGGCTTTGCAGGCTGCGTGACCGCCACACCGAGAGAGCATGACGAGGTGATAGCTTTCACATCACAGCTTGCGCACGTTGTATCGAGCGCCTACATAAAAAGCCCAAGTCTTTTCAAGCAGGCAGGCTTTTCGGCAGGGTCGTTCAAAGACCTGACCCGTGTTGCCAAGCTCAACGAGGATATGTGGACGTCGCTGTTCCTGCTCAACCGTGAGCCGCTGCTCTTCGAGCTTGACCACATAATCGGTGCGCTGACCGACTACCGTGACGCCATAAAAGACGGCGACTCGGGCAGGCTGCACGAGCTTTTGAAAGAAGGCCGTGAGCTTAAAGAGCGTTCTATTGAGAACGCCGCAAAAAAGGCATAAAAACAAGGCTGTTGCGATTTTGCAGCAGCCTTGATTATTTGTCATTATCACATCTCCGCTATTATTTTCATCAGTTCTTCCGCCGTTTCTTGGTTTACTCCCGCAGTCTTCTTTATCTCTTCAAGCGTTGCGGCTTTGAGTTTCTCGGTGGTCTTGAACTCGCCTATCAGCTTTGCGGCCTTTTTCTGCCCCACGCCTTTAACAGTCGTGAGAGTAGAAGCAAAGGTCGCTTTCTTATGCCGCTTTGTCATAAACGCCACGCTATATCGGTGAACCTCGTCCTGAATAGCTGTCACAAGGTTGAATGCGCTCCTCGCCTTTGAGAGGGATATCTCTCCACCGCCTGTAGCAACTGCACGGGTGCGGTGGCGGTTATCTTTCACAAGGCCGTAAACAGGCACATCAATGCCCATTTCCCTTATAACGGGGGTGACTGTATTAACGTGCCCCTTGCCGCCGTCAAGGAAGATAAGGTCGGGCAGAGTTTTAAAGCACTCGTCCTCGCCCTTGAAGTAGTTCTCAAATCTGCGCCTTAACACCTCCTGCATCGAGGCGTAGTCGTTCTGCCCCTCGACGCCCTTTATGGCAAAGCGCCGATAGTGTTTCTTAAGCGGTCTGCCGTCCTCAAACACCACCATACCCGCCACCATATCAGATGATGCAAGGTTTGAGATATCGTAGCATTCGATTATCTTAGGAACTTTATCTAACCCCAGCGCCTTTGCAAGCTCATCAAGCGCCGCCGCTTCCCTGCCCGTGCGCCCCATACGAATAGAGAGGTATTCCGAAGCGTTAGCTTTTGCAAGGGTAGTAAGGCGCAAAAGCCCGCCCTTCTGCGGCACGGTGATATAGACGGCGTGCTGTGTCTTATCACGCAGAAAGCGTGTTATATTCTCGCTGTCCTGCTCATCAATTCCGTCAGCAAGCAGTATATTCTTCGGTATATCATCAGTCGAGCTGTAATACTGCATCAAAAAGCCCGTCATCATAGCATTCGGCTCGTCGGTCTGTTCAAGGAAGTGGTCAGCCTTATCATAAAGCCTGCCGCCACGGTATTTTATCACGCTTGCGCAGGCGTTCTCGGAATTGGCGACTATCGCCACGCAGTCGCAGTCCTTGATGTTATCATCAATTATCTTCTGGCTCTCGGCTGCCTTTTCTATGGCACGAATGCGGTCACGCAACCTTGCTGCAAGCTCAAAATCCAGCTCCTCTGCCGCCTTGTTCATCTGCTCGGTGAGCTTGTCAATACTGTAGCCCGAACCGCCCTTGATATAGTCTATCGCCTCGTCAATAACTGCACGGTAGTCCTCTTTTGTCATTCTGCCACGGCACACGCCCATGCATTGTTTTATGTGGAAGTTAAGGCAGGGGCGCTCCTTGCCGAAATCCTGCGGGAACTTTCTGTGGCAGGTGGGCAGCATAAACACTCTGTTCGCCTCGTCCACCGCCTGCCTTACAGCGAATGACGAGGTGTATGGGCCTATATACTCCGCACCGTCGTCCTGCTTTTGCAGCTCGCCCGAAAGGCGTGGGTAGTCCTCATTGGTGACACGTATATAGCTGTAGCCCTTGTCGTCTTTTAGCAGTATGTTATACTTGGGCTTATACTGCTTGATAAGCGAGCATTCAAGCACCAGCGCTTCAAACTCCGAGTCGGTCACGATAAAGTCATAGTCGTTGACGTGGCTGACCATTTTTGCCACCTTTGGCAGGTGGTCGGCACTCTTGCGAAAATAGCTGGTCACACGCTTTTTCAGGCTTTTGGCCTTGCCGATGTATATTATCTTGCCCTGTGCGTTTTTCATAATGTAGCACCCGGGGCTAAGTGTCAGCTTGGCCGTCTTTTCACGCAGATAGGGCAGGCGTGGGTTTTGCTCTTCTGTTACATACATAAGGCTCTCCTCGTCTTTCAAGTCATTATCTCTGATATCAAAAACAGGCTGCCGCAGATAAGCCCCTTATCGCAGCGCTTCACTTCATCAAGCCCCTGCGCAAGGCTCTGCGCCATATCTGCCCTGCCGCCGCAGCTCTCTATTATAGCTGCAAGTTCCATTTTGTCAAGCGCACGCTCGCCGAAATCGTCCGTGCAGATGAATTTGTCGATATAGGGCAGGACTTTTTTGATGTAATCTGCTATCGCCTTGTCGGCCGACATACCTATCAGTGCGGTAAAGCCACCGCCCTCGCTGCCAAGCACCTGCGCAAGCGCTGCCGCCGCATCGGGGTTGTGGCCGCCGTCAGCTATCAGCAGCGGCGAGTGCGAGAGTATCTGCGCACGCCCTGGAATGGTCGCCGCCGCTATGCCCTCTTTAAGCGCCTGCACGCCTATATCATACTCTTTGTCGGCATAGAAGCAAGCGTATATGACCGCAAGGGCATTTCTTATCTGATGCTCGCCCGTCATAGCAGGGGAATACACGCCCTCATAGCACTTAAGCGCCGAGAACTCAAAGCGGTTGTCAAGCCCCTCGCCGAGCCGCCTTATCTGCCCCATATCGGGAATGATAAGCGGTGCGTTTTTCTCTTTTGCTATGCGCTCAAAGACCGCTATAACACGCTCGTCGTTGCAGGGGCTTAGTATGCAGGGGCAGCCATCTTTGATTATGCCTGCCTTTTGCTCGGCTATGGCTTCAAGGGTATCGCCCAGCACCGCCATATGGTCATAAGACACCGAGCCTATGACCGAGCAGACGTTACTATCTATCACGTTGGTGCTGTCTAAAAGCCCGCCGAGGCCTGCTTCGAGAATGACTATATCGCACTTCTGAGCCGAGAAATAGCAAAAAGCCGCCGCCTGCGTTATCTCAAACTGCGAGAAATCCGCCATAAAGCCCGTACTCTCTGCCGCTGCTTTTACCCTGGGCAAAAGTGATAACAGCTCGCTGTCGGGGATATTTGCGCCGTCAATACGTATGCGGTCATTGTATTCTCTTATATAAGGGGAAGTGAAAAGCCCCGTCTTATAGCCCGAGCGAATGAACACCTCGCTTAGCATCTCGCAGATAGAGCCCTTGCCGTTAGTGCCTGTCACGTGGATAAACGAGAGCTTATCCTGCGGGTCGCCGAGAGCTTTTAAAAGCGCCCTTATCCGCCCAAGCCCCACCGCCCGCTTGCCAAGGCGTGAAAATGAATCAAGAAATTTTAACCAATCGCTGCACATAGTTTTACCCCGTCATTCTGTAAAATCTTCTATTTTGTGACCGCCATTCAGATGACCTACTCTGAACCAATGACACCAATCGCCGTTAAACCACAGGTCAAAGGACTCCTCGTCATCTCTGCTCTTTCCCTCGGGGGCGAAATGTGAATTGCCGTCATCTATAATATAGCGGTCATAGCCACAATCGTCGATGAGCTTTGCATAGTAAGTCTTACCGTTACTTCTGCCGATAAATGCTGTTAGCTCTTTTCCCTCATAGACAGTAAAGCCGTCACTTATGTGCAGATATACGAGCGTTGTCTTAAACAGCTCGCCTGCACCGAAACCGTATTCTTTTAAATATCGGTATATACATATCTCCGTGAACACAAAAAATGCCGCCAAAAGGCAAATCATTGTAATGCCTATTCTCTTTAATATCTTTTTTGTCATTGTTGTCTCCTTGTTACCTTAATTAAAACTCCCCTCTCCCCGAAACAGGGAAAGGGGAAGAATTTTTTATTTACGAAGCCTCGCTGCTGGTGTCGTCGGTGCTGCTCACTATTGAAAGGCCTAAGCCCTCGATAGCGCTCTTTGCATCAGCCATAGCATTCTCGACTGCGCCGTCGTCCTTAAGCTCGATAACTGTCTTGTCCTTGTCAAGCTCGCCCAGCTTGGTCTTAAGGTCATCAAGTGTCAGCTCGCTGCCGTTGTAAACGTATGTCGAGCCCTTGACTGTAACTGTAACTGTTGTCTTTGTGGTGTCTGTGTTGCTGTCAGATGTGCTCGCAACTGTGCTTTCGCTGCCGCTTGACGAGCCGCCGCTGCCCTTGCCGAAGCCAAAGCCGAGGCCTAAATAATTCATCAGCCATAAAAGTGCTAAAAGCAGAAGCAGTATTATAAGCAATACCAGACCGCCCTTGCCCTTTTTCTTTTTCTTCTCTTTCTTGCCGTTTCTTTCATCGTAGTTGTTTGCCATTGTTTTTCACCCTCCTGATTTATTTTGTTGAAGTATCTATATACCCTATATAAATATTATCGTTTTCCTTTGAAAGCCTGTCAAGCGCTGCCCTTATGCTCTCCATATCACGGTAGAGCACCTTGTTGCCGTCGTATATTACAGCCGCCAGAACTGCCGAGCCCTCGGGTATCTCTATGCTCATAACCGCACGCTCTATCTCATCTGTCTGCTCAAAGCCCAGCCTGTCAAGCTCCTTGCCGCCGAACGAGAGCACCAGCACGTCTGACATATCGTCAAAATTAATCTTAAGCTCGTAAAGCTCGCCGCCCTCAAAGCCCGTGAGTGCGTCTTTGAGCATCTGCTCACGCTGCTTCTCGATGTCAAGCTCTTTTTTCACCTGCTCGGTCTGCGCCTGCGCTGCCGCTATCTCCTCATCGGCTTTTTCACGGTAGTTCTCGCTCTGCTGTGACGACTGCATCATCACAAAGAAAAGCATTATCAGAATTACATCAAGCAGCGAGGTGAGCTCTATCATTATGCCCTTCTGCTTCATGATACCGCTTCCTCGTCCTTTTTGGCCTTTCTGCCCTCCCAGTTTCTTTGCAGGAAGAGTGCTACGGTCTTTTCGTTATCCTCTATCTTTGCCGAGATAACGCCATCCAAGAACTTGAATATTATCGCAAACACCAGCCCCCAGAAAGTCGAGGTAAGTGCTGCGTAGAAGTTGTTCTGCGCATTCGACATATCGTCCATCACCGACAAAAGCGACGCCACCGTGCCTAGTATTCCCAGCAGCGGGAATATACCCGTAAGGTTTACAAACACGCTGTAAAGCTTGCCGCAGCGGGTGCGCATCTCGGTCAGCTCTGTTTCGGTGAGCCCCTTGACCGCCGCCTGCGCCTGTGCGTTTGAGTCGTCATTGTCGGGCACAAAAACGGTAAGGTGCATCTTGCGGTAAAGCTCATTGGCCGCCGCAAACGCAAAATAGAACACCACCGCATTGACGATGCCCGCCAAGAATATCACCGCATCAAAGCCTGCTATATTTGAAAAAATGACTTTAAACATTCTTTATCACCTGCCACATTACAATAATAACACATTTCCTCGCAAAAATCAACTACCTTTGTGAAAAATACATAATATGGGTATAACGGCGCAAAAGAAAGCGCTATCGGCATATCATACAAAAAAGCGCAGGTAAATTTATTCCCGTCAGATGTTTACAACTTTTGAAAAATGTGTTAAAATGGTATTGGACACCTGCAATGCAGGAGATATGATAACTAAAAGGAGGTAACTGCTATGGCAGAAAAGTTTACAGTAACATTTGAAAGCTTACCCAAAAACCTTGACGAGTTAAAGGCCTTGCCCGAGGCGAGCCTTTCCGAGCCGCAGTTTGCAGCTGCGCTTTTTGTGGCGGCTGTTTCACGCTTCCCCGAAGACAGGGCAGCGGCGTTTGAGATGATAGATTTCTTAAGGGGCCCCCGCCCGCTTTCCGAGTATGACAAGTCGTTCATCAAAGACCGCTTTATGGACGCAGACTATGTGCCCCGCTCGTATTTTGCAGGCAGCTCGCCCGAGAATAAATACACCCCCACAGAGCCTTACACCATAACCTTTGAAACAAACCCCTACTCCTATGAAAACGAGGGCTATGTAAAGCTCTGGTGCCGCTCGTCGGGCGCAGATAACCCCCGTGACGTGGTGCTGAGAAAACAGGGCAGCACGGGCAAGTATTTTCTGTGGGAGCAGCATATGCTCGTAGGCATACGCCCCTGTGACGACCCGTGGGCTTAAGCCTGAAGCATATAAGGAGAACTTTTTATGATAATCCTGAGCATAATCTTTTCGGCCATGCTGCTATTGGTATGGTATATAGTAAAGCACAGCGACTAAGGAGGCCGTGACGTGTCACAGTATAAGCAGATGATAGCTGATTATTTCGAGCAGCATAAGCAGCAGATGCTCTCATCTTTAGCAGAGATAGTGGCGATAGATTCGTCATTTAAGCCCTGCGGTGATGAGACAAAGCCCTTCGGCGAAGGCTCTGCCGCAGCCCTTGCGTGGGCGCAGGCTTTTGCAAGAGATAACGGCTTTAAGACCACAAACTATGACAACTATGCCATAGATATAGATTTTGACGATAAGGAGCAGGTGCTGGGAATACTCTCGCACCTTGACGTCGTGCCCGCAACCCCCGACGGCTGGCACAGCGACCCCTTTAAGCTGACAGAGCGTGACGGCGTGCTCTACGGCAGGGGCACGATAGACGACAAAGGGCCAAGCGTTTGCGTGCTCTATGCTATGAAGTGCATCAAGGAACTGGGCATTCCGCTTAGTAAGGGCTTTCGTGCCATTATGGGCGGCAACGAGGAGCAGGGCTGCAAGGATATTGAATACTACCAGAGCAAAAGGCCGTTCCCAAAAAACGTGTTCACCCCCGACGGGTCATTCCCCGTGCTCAACTGCGAAAAGGGCATGGTGCATCTGACATTCTCAAAGCCCTTTGAGCACCCTCACATAAAAAGCATAAAGGCAGGCAGCGCCATAAACGCAATACCCGAGCGCTGCGAGGCACTTATTGACGGCAAGGCAGTCATATCCGCAGGCAAGGCCGCCCACGGCTCACGCCCCGAAAACGGCGACAACGCCATAACCAAATTCCTCTCGGTCTATGATAAAGACGACAGCATAGGCCTGCGCAGATTGTTCCCCCACGGCGAGTGCGACGGCAAAAGCTGCGGGCTGGGCTTCTCTGATGACGTGTCGGGCACTATGACCTGTGCGCTGACACTTCTTAACACCGAGGGCGGGCGGCTGCACGGCGGCATTGATATACGCTTCCCCATAGACAGAAAGTTTGCCGACATAAAGGCGATAATCGTCAGCGCTCTTGCAGAGTCGGGCTTTGAGGAGGACGACTGCGAGGGCATGGAGCCGCACTATGTTGACGAAAAGAGCGATTTCGTGCAGAAGCTCTTAAAGGTCTATGAGGAGATAAAGGGCGAAAAGGGAGAGTGCATCAGCGAGGGCGGCATAACCTACGTGCATAATACCGAGGGCGGCGTTGCTTTCGGCGCAGAGTTCCCCGAGGAGCAGAACAATATGCACGGCGCAGATGAGCATATCAGCCTTGAAACATTCATGCTCGGCTGTAATATGTATGCTAATGCGATAGTGGAGATCTGCGGTTAGGATTGCGCTGATAGAGCGAAACCTACGGGGAACATAATCACAAGAAGGTTTTCGGGTCAAGCCCTTTTCCTCAAAAAGGGCTTGCGGGGACGGGGGCAGAGCCCCAGCAGGGTCGTACTCAATCAAGCAAGCTTGATTGAGTACAGACAGAGTCCCACCGCCGCAGGCGCAAGGGCGGCGAACAAGTAACAAAAGCAGAGCAACGCCTTGATAACAACAACGCTATGAAGAACAAATTGTTCGCCGCCCTGCCGCAAATGTCGAGGCGCCATAGCGCCGAGACCGCTTTGCGGCGCCGCCGTCAGGCGGCAAGAGCCGAGCGCAGGCGAGGCGATATCCGCCCCTTCGGAACACCCCCATTCATTAATATATAATATTCAAACATACAAAGGAGACAATAAAAATGCTTGGTATAACCTGCGAGGGCGGGGCGAGCAGGACTGTGTATTCCTGCGGCGTGCTCGACAAGCTGCTTGAAGAAAATATAATGTGCGACCGCTTTATCGGCGTGTCGGCAGGCATAGCATTCGGCGTGAGCTATATCTCCCGCCAGAAAGGGCGCAACCTCTCGCTTGCGAGCGACTTTATGCCCACTAAAAAGTATATGGGCGCTCACCACCTGCTGCGCCCGTCAAACATGAGCTTCTATAACCTCGAATATGCCTTTGACGAGATACCCAATAAGCTGCTGCCTTTTGATATGCAGGCCTTTGCAGAGTTTGAGGGCAGCGTTGAGGCGGTAGTCACTAACGTTGAAACCGGCAAAGCGGAATACCTCGAATGCCCGAGAGATGACAGGAAATTCACCCTGCTGCGTGCAAGCTGTGCGCTGCCTATGCTCTTTCCTATGATAGAGATAGACGGCAAGAAATACCTCGACGGCGGCCTTGCTGACTCAATACCGTTTAAGCATATGATAGAGCAGGGGTGTGACAAGAATATCGTTATTCTCACACGCCCGAGGGGCTATATCAAAAAGGACGAGCCGCTTTTGAAGCTTATGGAAAAGCGCTATAAAAAATACCCCGAGCTGGTTGACTGTATGCGCACAAGGGCACAGCGCTATAACGAGTGTGTGGCAGAGCTTGAAGAGCTGCGGCACGAGGGCAAGGTGTTCGTCTTCTCGCCCAAGCACACATTCGGCGTAAACCGCACAGAGAACGACAGGCGCAAGCTGCGGCGGCTCTACGATTACGGCTATGCTCACGCAGAGCACGAGATGGCTCACTTAAGAAATTATCTTGAAAGGTGAACGGAATACCTTGAAAAACATAGCAAAACTTGGCCTTGCTGCGGCGTTCTTTGCATCAGCAGGGGTATATATACACGACAGGCAGCTTGATGTTCACCGCATCACCCTGCGGCACGAGCGCCTGCCCGAGGGCTTTGAGGGGGCAAGGGTACTGCACCTTTCCGACCTGCACTCAAAGACCTTCGGCGAGTTAAACGGCAACCTCATAAGCTCTTGCGAGGCGTGCAGACCTGATATGATATTCTTCACAGGCGACCTTATATCAAGGAGCGAGAGCAGAAGCTTCTTTGACGCAAAGCTATTTCTCTTTGAAAAGCTCACCGCCCTGTGTGACGTTTACTACATCTTAGGCAACCACGAGCAGGACTGCCCGAAAAACGCCGCATACATCTGCAAAAAGCTCCGGCGCATGGGCGTTCACATACTCAAAAACCAAAGCGAATACATCTACCGAAACGGCGACAGGATAAAGATAACAGGCCTGCTGCCGCCTATTGAGAGCTACCACAGAGGCAAGAGCTTCAGGCATCTTTTAAAGGTCACAAAGCCCTGCCTTGATGACCTGCTCGGCGAATGCGACAGAGAGCAGTTCAACATTCTTCTTGCCCACAACCCCATAGGCTTTGAAAGCTACGCCGACTGGGGCGCCGACCTTGTATTCTCGGGGCACATTCACGGCGGGCTGATAAGGCTGCCGCTGCTTGGCGGCCTGCTCTCGCCCGAGCGCAGATTCTTCCCGAAATACACCAAAGGCACCTATTTCAAAGACGACTCAAAAATGGTAGTCACCTCGGGTCTTGGCAAGCTGAGAATTAATAACCCCTCGGAGATAGTGGTTTGTACGCTGACGAGGGAATAAATAACAAAGGTATCGCCTGTTTTCATAAGCGATACCTTTTTTCATTTCTATTCAGTTTCTCCGCCGCATCACAGATTAACTATCTTGGGCGCTGTTACCTTCTTGATAATAAGAATAACCGCACACAGTATAGCCACGCCAAAGCCTGCTATGGGTATGTATCTCATTGAGTTGTAGTTGACCGTGTGCAGATAGCAGCTTTCCTCAACAAGCTCTGCATAGTCTGAATCGCTCATGCCCCACTCGTCGCAGTATTCTTTTAAGTACTTCTTTACCTCGTCGGGCATCTTTGAAGCCTGCGCCGAAACCTTTACAGGCTCGGGGTCGTCTTTGATCTTGCCGTCTATCTGATCCCACGAAAGATCTGCCAGCTTGTCAAAATCGCCCTGATCAGCCGCAGCCGTTACGTTTATAACAAAGAAGCAGTTCTCGTTCTGTACGAGATAGTAAGGCGACTTTGTCTTGTTTACAGGCACGGGGCCGTAGGTCGAGGTCGTCACCTGCTCTGCTATGACGTCATATGCATAGGGTATTTCGCCCTCGTATAAGTCGCCATTTTTCAAATCGCCTATCTTTATGTCTTTGGTGTCGTTGATGTCGCCCTTCCATACCTTAAAGGCATCAACAGCGCCCACGCCGCCGAAAACAAGACCCACTATCATTAAGATAAGTAATACCTTTGTCAGCTTGCTCATGTTATTTTAACTCCTTTTAAAATCAAGTCTTCACGGCGAATACATACGCCGCATAATTAATTATATCATTTTATTTATATATAATCAATAGTGTATATTGACCAAATTATCACACCCCGCCGCCCCGCTGTATATATGCTTTCACGAAAGTGAGCAAAATCGCCGCCGAATAACCTGTTTCGGGGTGAAAAAGCTGTGAAAAAGATTGACAAAAACCCGCTGTTGCGGTATAATATATAGTGTGTTTTTATAAATTAGTGTATTGCGGCATCACGCAATAAGATAAGGACGGTTAGATTTATGGGTTTATTCGATAAAATATTCGGCAACTACTCCAAAAAGGAGCTTGCAAGGATAGAGCCTATCAAGGACAAGGTGCTCGAGCTGGAAAGCAAATACCAGCCTATGAGCGACCACGAGCTCAGAGAGCAGACACAGATAATGAAAGACAAGCTGTCAGACGGGCTGTCAACACTTGATGACACACTGCCCGACGCACTTGCTGTATGCCGTGAGGCTGCATTCAGAGTGCTTGGCAAAAAGCCCTACCCCGTGCAGATAATCGGTGCTATAGTTCTTCATCAGGGACGTATCGCCGAGATGAAAACGGGTGAAGGTAAAACTCTCGTTGCCTGCCTTGCAGCTTATGCAAACTGCCTTGACGGCAAGGGCGTTCACGTTGTAACAGTTAACGACTACCTCGCAAAATTCCAGTCAGAGGAAATGGGCAGAGTTTTCCGCTTCCTCGGCTGTACCATAGGCTGTGTACTCAACGGTATGGATAAGGATGAAAAGCGTGAAGCTTATAACTCCGACATCACCTACGGTACAAACAGCGAATTCGGCTTTGACTACCTGCGTGACAACATGGTAATATATAAGAAGGATAAAGTTCAGAGAGGCCACTCCTTCGCTGTTGTCGATGAGGTCGACTCGATACTCATAGACGAGGCAAGAACTCCTCTTATCATCTCGGGTCAGGGCGATAAGTCAACAGACCTCTACCAGAAGGCTGACGCTTTCGCTAAGACATTAAAGCCCACCAAGGTCGTTGAGATAGACGATAAGCAGGATACCGACAGCATCTATGACGGCGACTATATCATAGACGAAAAGGCAAGAACAGCCACCCTCACAAAGCAGGGCGTTAAAAAGGCAGAAAAGCACTTCGGCGTTATCAATCTTATGGACGCTGACAATATGACGCTTCTGCACCACATCAACCAGGCTATCAAGGCTAACGGCGTTATGACCAACGAGGTAGACTACGTTGTTAAGGACGGCGAAGTTCTCATCGTTGATGAATTCACAGGCCGTATAATGGTCGGCAGACGTTTCAACGACGGTCTGCACCAGGCTATTGAGGCTAAGGAAGGCGTTAAGGTAATGCGTGAGTCAAAGACTATCGCTACCATTACATACCAGAACTACTTCCGCCTTTATGAAAAGCTTTCGGGTATGACGGGTACAGCGCTCACCGAGGAAGACGAGTTCAGAGAGATCTACAAGCTCGACGTTATCGAAGTTCCCACCAACCGCCCCGTTGTAAGAAAAGATCACCACGACGTTGTGTTCAAGACCGAAAAGGGCAAGTACAACGCAGTTATTGAGCAGATAATCGAGTGCAACAAGAAGGGTCAGCCCGTGCTTGTGGGTACTGTATCAATTGAAAAGAGTGAATACCTCTCACGCCTGCTCAAAAACAAGGGCGTAAAGCACGAGGTGCTCAACGCTAAGTATCACGAGAAGGAAGCGCAGATAGTTGCGCAGGCAGGTAAGTTCGGCTCGGTAACTATCGCTACCAACATGGCAGGCCGTGGTACCGATATCATTCTCGGCGGTAACGCAGAGTATTCCGCAATGGCTGAGATGAGAAAGCTCGGCTATGAGGAGCAGGTTATAGTTGACGCAACAGGCTTTGCCGAGACTGATGACCCCGTTATCATCGAGGCAAGAGAAAAATACAAGCAGTTCTATGACAAGTATGATGCACAGGTAAAGGAAAAGGCAGAGGCTGTAAAGGAAGCAGGCGGTCTTTTCATCATAGGTACAGAGCGCCACGAGTCAAGACGTATAGATAACCAGCTTCGAGGCCGTGCAGGCCGTCAGGGCGACCCGGGTGAAAGCCGTTTCTACCTCTCGCTTGAAGACGACCTTATGAGAATATTCGGCGGCGACAGAGTAACAGGCATGATGGATACCCTTAAGGTTGACGAGAATATGCCTATCGAGAGCAAGCTTCTCACAGGCGTTATCGCATCTTCACAGAAGAAGATCGAGGGCAGGAACTTCAACATCAGAAAGAACGTACTTAACTACGATGATGTTATGAACACCCAGCGTGAGATCATCTACGGCCAGCGTGGCAAGGTGCTTGACGGTGAGGATATACACGATTATATCATCAATATGATCAAGGACTTTGTTGAGACTACCGTTAATATGTATATAGGCGATGAGGATATCAAGGATAACTGGAACCTCGAAGGCCTTAAGGATCAGCTGATGAACCTTATCACAGTTGATGATGACTTCAACTATACCAGCCAGGAGCTTGACGATACAAGCAAGCAGGATATTATTGATATGCTCCAGGAAAGAGCACTTGCTATTTACGAGAAGCGTGAGGAAGACTTAGGCCACGATCTGCTCCGTGAGATAGAGCGAGTAGTTCTCTTAAAGGTAGTTGACACCAAGTGGATGGCTCACATTGATGATATGGACGAGCTTAAGCGTGGTATCACCCTGCGTTCATACGGCCAGAGAAACCCTGTTGTTGAATACAGAATGGAAGGCTTTGAGATGTTCGACGCTATGGTAGACTCTATCAGAGAGGATACTGTAAGAACGCTCTTCACCATTCAGGTAAGACGTGAGGGTCAGGCACCCAAGCGTGAGCAGGTGCTTCAGGATAGCTCGACTAACCACACAGTCATCAGAAGAAAGGGCAAAAAGGTAGGCCCCAACGATCCCTGCCCCTGCGGAAGCGGCAAGAAGTATAAGAAGTGCCACGGCGCTGCTAACTTCAACGAAGAAGCACAGGAGAAGATCGAGGAGCAGACAAAGCCCGCCGATGATGACGATGCAGAGGATCTTGACCTTGCCGACAGCAAGCCGGCAGAAAAAACAAGCCCCGAGACCAAGCAGGCTGACCCCGACGGCAGCCTGAACGAATTCGGCGAACAGGAATTATAATCACAGTATCAGGATAGGACGGCAGTTTTTCGCCGTCCTATTTTGGAATATGAACAATGAAAACGATTGCGAGGGTTTATTATGACAGCTTTCAAGGCGGCAGACATACTTCTGCCAAAGAATACCGATATGGAAAAGTGGGCGGTAGTTGCCTGCGACCAGTACACATCAGAGCCCGATTACTGGGCTGACCTTAAGGGCATCATCGGCGGCGCACCCAGCACCCTTGACCTCATTCTCCCCGAGGTCTATCTGGGCGAGGGCGATGTGGGGCAGCGTATTGACGCCATACACGCAAAGATGAAAGACTACATCTCAAAGGATATATTCAAAGAGCATAAGGACGCTCTCATCTACCTTGAAAGAAAGCAGAATGACGGCAAGGTGCGTGCAGGTCTTGTGGGCTGCATAGACCTCGAACAGTATGACTACTCAAAAGGCTCATCAACGCAGGTGCGGGCAACAGAAGCTACAGTTGTCGAGCGCATCCCTCCCCGCTTAAAGGTAAGACGTGGCGCCGATATCGAGCTTTCGCACATAATGATACTTATTGACGACGAGGGCAGGAGCGTTATCGAGCCGCTTGAAGCCAGGAAAGACGGCTTTGCCAAGGTCTATGACACGCCCCTTACCAAAAAGGGCGGCAGCATTAAGGGCTGGCTGCTTGATGAAAAGAGCAAGGCAGAGGTGCTTTCGGCACTTGACAAGCTGGGCTCAAAGGAAGAGTTCGAGCGCAAGTACGGCCTTAGCGATACACCTGTGCTGCTCTACGCTATGGGCGACGGCAACCACTCGCTTGCGACAGCAAAGGCCTATTACGAGGAGCTTAAAGCCGCAAACCCCGATAAAGATATGTCACACCACCCTGCAAGATATGCCCTCTGCGAGATAGTAAACCTCCACTCCCCCGCATTGGAGTTCGAGGCTATCCACCGCATAGTGACGAACACAAACATTGACGCTCTTATGCAGGCGCTCACAAAGGCGCTCTCGCTTTCAGACGAGCCTGCCGAGCAGAAGATAACAGTAGTTAAAAACGGCGCTCACACGGATATGTATGTTCACACACCCCTTTCAAAGCTTGCAGTCGGCTCATTGCAGACAGCACTTGACAAGCTTCTGCCCGAGATAGGCGGCGAGGTAGATTACATTCACGGCACAGAGGTAGTAGACGAGCTTTCAAAGAAAGACGGCGCTATCGGCTTTATCCTCCCCGATATGGGCAAGAACGAGCTGTTCCCCACCGTAATAGCAGACGGCGCTCTGCCGAGAAAGACCTTCTCTATGGGGCACGCATGGGATAAGAGATATTACATGGAAGCAAGACGTATCACAGAATAGAAAGGCACATTTACCATGAGAAACGAACAGATAAAAAACGAGCTTACAAACCACATAATCCCCTTCTGGAACGCACTAAAAGACGATGAGAACGGCGGCTTTTACGGCTTTTTGTCAAACTCTTTGGAACTTGACAAAAAGGCAGAAAAGGGCGTCATACTCCACGCAAGAATTCTTTGGTTTTACTCCCACGCATATGAGGTGCTTAAGGACGAGAGCTTAAAGCCCTATGCATTCCACGCATTTGAGTTTATCAAGAATAACTGCATTGACTACGACAACGGCGGCGTTTACTGGATGTGCGACTACAAAGGCAAACCCACCGACACCATGAAGCACACCTACAATATAGCGTTCTGCATATATGCGCTTTCCGCCTACTATAACGCATTCGGTGACAGATTTGCGCTTGACCTTGCACTTAAGCTTTTCTCGGATATCGAGGCAAACACCCTTGACGACTACGGCTACGGCGAGGCTTTTTCTAAAGACTGGAAGCCTATCGACAACGAAGCTTTAAGCGAGAACGGCCTTAAGGCTGACAAGACCATGAACACCGTGCTTCACCTTATCGAGGGCTACACAGAGCTTCTGCGGGCAGAGCATAACGAGATAGTCGCATCAAGGCTTCGCTTCCTGCTCTCTCAGATGTCGGATATCGTCTTTGACCCCGAGACAAACGCCCTTAAGGTGTTCTTTGATGAGAAGTTTGGTCTTGTTGGCGACATTCACTCCTACGGCCACGATATCGAAGCCACATGGCTCGTTGACAGGGCTTGCAGGGTGCTTGATGACAAGGCGCTTATCGAGAAATTCAAGGCTATGAATGTAAAGATCGCCAAGAATATCCAGTCTATAGCCGTTGACGAAAACGGCGCTATGAATAACGAGCGTGACAAGACTGAGATAAACCGCACCCGTGTATGGTGGGTGCAGGCTGAGGCCGTTGTTGGCTTTATAAACGCCTACCAGAACAGCGGTGATGAGAGCTTTCTTGACACGGCTCGTGGCGTGTGGGATTATATCAATGAGCACGTAGTTGATAAGCGTGAGGGCGGCGAGTGGTTCTCAGAGCTTGAACCCGACAACACACCCCACGAATACAAAGAGCAGGTCGGCCCGTGGAAATGCCCCTACCACAACGGCAGAATGTGCTTAGAGGTAATAACAAGGGGTGTTGAGTTTTAATGTATAAGTATGAGACACACCTTCACACCGCCGAGACAAGCGCCTGCGCTACCGCCGCAGGCAAAGAGCAGGCGGCAAGATACAAAGCCCTCGGCTATGACGGCGTAATTATTACCGACCATTTCTTTAACGGCAACTGCCTGCCCGAGATAAGAGAATGTAATGACTGGAAGCAAAAGGTCGATATGTTCTGCCGTGGGTATGATGCCGCAAAGGCCGAAGGCGATAAGATAGGCCTTAAAGTCTTTTTCGGCTTTGAATACTGCTACGAGGGGGCAGATATGCTGGTCTACGGCCTTGATAAGCAGTGGCTCTATGACCACCCCGAGGTTATGAGCATAAGCTTTTTTGACTTTGCCGAGCTTGCACATAATGACGGTGCGCTGCTCGTTCACGCACACCCATTCAGGCAGGCGGCATATCTGCGTGAGATACGCCTTGTGCCCGAATATGTTGACGCAGTAGAGGTTTTTAACAGCGGCAACTACAACGATATCTACAACGACCGTGCGCATTGGTATGCCAAGCAGTTTGGCTTTGTTATGACAGGCGGCACCGACAATCACCACCTCTCCGTAAACCGTTTAAGCGGCACGGGCACTGATAAGCCGCTTGAAAGCATACAAGACTATATCAACGCAGTCAAAGCAAACGATGTAAGCGTTATCTACCCCGATGACTACAAACGTCCCTGATACTGAAAGGAGAATACATATGAAACTTAAAAGGATATTAGCAGCAGCACTCGCAGCAGCACTTTGCCTTATGTGCGCAGGCTGCGGCAGCTCAGACAGCTCATCATCAGCCGACAGCGCAAGCAGCGCAGACAGCAGCACAGCCGAGGGCGGCAGCGGTGAGCAGAAAAAGGAAAAGGATAACTCCATAAAGCCCATGCGTGACATAACAGCGTGGGAGCTTGTTAAGGAGATGAAGACAGGCTGGAACTTGGGCAACACCTTTGACGCCACGGGCGGCAACGGCCTGAGCGCCGAGACCTCATGGGGGCAGCCCACAACCACAAAGCTTATGGTTGACGCAGTAAAGGCCGCAGGCTTTGATGTGTTCAGACTGCCTGTTTCCTGGGGCAACCATATGGACGGTGACTATAAGGTAGACCAGGAGTGGATGGACAGAGTAAGAGAGGTAGTTGACTACGCTATCGACGACGGAATGTTCGTAATACTCAACACCCACCACGAGGACTGGTACTTCCCCACAGAGGAGAACAAGGAAGACGACATCAAGCAGCTCACAGCCCTCTGGTCGCAGATAGCTGAGGAGTTCAAGGGCTATGACGAGCACCTTATCTTTGAGGGCTTAAACGAGCCCCGAATGCGTGACACTCCGCAGGAGTGGACAGGCGGCACGCAGACCTCCCGTGAGATAGTCAACGAGTATGAAAAAGCATTCTACGACACAGTAAGAGCATCGGGCGGCAATAACGACAAGCGTGCGCTTATGATATCGGGCTATGCTGCATCGAGCGACCCGAAGGTGCTTCAGGATATCAAGCTCCCCGACGAGAACGACAAGCACCTTATCATTTCCGTTCACGCATACCTGCCCTATTCATTCGCACTTGATACAAAGGGAACAGACAAGTTTGACGCTTCCTCTGACGGCGGCGTTATCGACAGCCTGTTTGATAACCTTGACAACCTCTTCTTATCAAAGGAGATACCCGTTATCATCGGCGAATACGGCAGCATGAACAAGAACTTTAACGTAGAAGACAGAGTAGAGTGCGTCAAGTACTACCTCTCGGCGGCCAAGGAAAAGGGCGTTCCCTGCGTATGGTGGGATAATAACGCATTTGTCGGCAACGGCGAGAACTTCGGCCTGCTTTCAAGAAACAACGTTATCAGCGATAACTTCACAGGCGTATGGGATCCTCAGGAGATGATCGACGCTATAATGGGAGTATATAATGAATAAAAAGGATACAAAGCCCGAGGAGTTTTCTTACTCGGGCAATAACCTTGATGACCTGCTAAACGGCCTTAGCACAGGCTCGCAGAGCAAAGCCCCCGCACCGCAGAAAAAAACACCCGCCGCAGCTGCCTCCGAGCAGGAACATCTGCACGACGGCCACAGAGAGCGCCTGCGGCAGAAATTTGCAGAGGGCATGAGCTTTGACGGCTTGTCAGACCACGAGATAATTGAGCTGCTGCTCTTTTACTGTATACCGAGGGCAGATGTCAACGAGCTTGCACACAAGCTGCTGCGGCTTTTTGGCGGCTTTACGGGGGTGCTCAATGCATCATACTCGCAGCTGTGCGCAGTCACAGGGCTTGGCGAGCAGAGCGCTATGTATCTTAAGATACTAATGCGGCTGTGCGCAAAATACAACCTCGAAATGCAGCAGTGCATATCCGTCACAAATGCAGAGTCGCTCTATGACTATATGATCTACCAGTTCTCGGGCGAGGCTGATGAGTGCGCAAAGCTTTTCCTGGTCGATAAGCAGGGCAAGCTCGGCACCCCGCATGAGATAGGCCGTGGGCTTGAAGACAAGTCGGTTTTCAGCTTCAAAAAGGCTATGAATATCATTTCAAACGCCCCCTGCAATTATATAATCCTTGCGCATAACCACAGCTCGGGCTCGTCAGCCCCGTCAGAAAATGATGTGGTGATGACAAGGCGCTTTCGTCAGATGCTCGACCCTATAGGTGTCTCGCTGATCGACCATTTCGTGATAGCAGGCACAGAGCTTTCATCAATGCGAGAGCTGGGAATGTTAGACTTATAGACTTATAAGGAGGTGCGCCCCTTATCGGGTGCAACAGTCACTGTATGGATAAATATTCGATCCTTCGGGGATATTTCGGGCATGACAGCTTTCGTGATGGGCAAGAGGTGCTGATAGATGCGATACTCGCAGGGCGTGATGCCCTGGGCATTATGCCGACGGGCGCAGGCAAGAGCATCTGCTACCAGGTGCCTGCTTTGCTTATGCGTGGCATAACCATTGTCGTCTCGCCGCTTATATCGCTTATGAAAGACCAGGTCAGCGCCCTTATCGGCTGCGGGGTGCGTGCGGCATATCTTAACAGCTCGCTTACTATGGAGCAGTATAACCGTGCGCTCTCGCTTGCGGCGCAGGGGGCTTTCTCGCTTATCTACTGCGCCCCCGAAAGGCTTATGACCCCCTCGTTTCTGCACTTTGCAAAAAACGCTGATATAGCCATGGTAACAGTCGATGAAGCGCACTGTGTCTCACAATGGGGGCAGGATTTCAGACCGTCGTATCTGCGCATACCCGAGTTTATAAGAGAGCTTAAGCGCCGCCCGATAGTTTCGGCATTCACAGCCACCGCTACAAGGCGTGTAAGAGATGATATAGTCTCGATGCTCTCGCTCGATTCGCCCCAGCAGGTGGTTACAAGCTTTGACCGACAGAATCTCTATTTCGGCGTGCAGCGCCCGGGAGATAAGTACGAAAGGCTTGCGGGCATACTGGAGAGAAATAATGACAAAAGCGGCATAATCTACGCCACCTCACGCAAGACCGTCGAGGAACTGTGCGCAAAGCTGTGCGCTGACGGCTTCAGCGCCACACGCTACCACGCAGGCCTTGATGACGAGGAAAAGCATAATAACCAGAACGACTTTATCTTCGACAGAAAGCGCATAATGGTTGCGACCAATGCTTTCGGAATGGGAATTGACAAATCAAATGTCTCGTTCGTTATACATTTCAATATGCCCCTCGATATCGAGAGCTATTATCAGGAGGCAGGCCGCTGCGGACGTGACGGCTCATACGGCGAGTGCATACTGCTCTACGCCCCGCAGGACGTGCGCACCTGCCGCTATATGATAGAGCACGACAGCGGCGATAATGACCTTGACGAGCAGACACGTATCTTAGTCAAGCGTGGGCAGCTTCAGCGCCTTGAAAAAATGAAGCAGTACTGCCTTACAACAGACTGCCTGCGTGGGTATATCCTTAACTACTTCGGCGAGAAAGCCCAGCTGCGCTGCACCTGCGGCGGCAAGGGCGGCTGCTCCAACTGCGAGGGCGAATTTGAAGATGTCGACATCACCATTGAGTCGCAGAAGGTGCTATCCTGCATTTACAGGCTCGCACAGAGAAAGCTCTCGTTCGGCGAGGGCGTTATAGCCGAGATACTTAAGGGCAGCACCAGCGCAAAGGTGACGAGTTTTTCCCTTGATACCCTCTCCACCTTCGGCATAATGAAAGACAGCACGCTTATCGACATAAAGCGTGTGATAAGGTTTTTAGACAGCAAGGGCTGTATCACTAAAAACGCCTACGGCTCGTTTGAGCTTGCGGAGGGCGCACGGGCGATACTTATCGACAGGCAGCTCGTGACTATGAAAGTCCCCAAGAAAGCCCCCACCAAGTCGCTGAAACCCTCAAAGGCTGGCAGGAGCATCTCAAACAGCACCTCACGCCCCGAGCTTTTCTGGCGTCTTAGAAGCCTCAGAAATCAAAAAGCGCAGGAGGAGAAAATGCCTGCGTATATCATCTTCAATGATTCGTCGCTTCGGGATATGTGCGAAAAGCTCCCCAAGACCGAGGAGGAATTTATGCACATCTCAGGTGTGGGCGAAGCCAAATGCAAAAAATACGCCGCCGATTTTACAAAGGCGATAAGAGAGTTTCTGAGCGAACAAAACGGTTGATACAACACCTAATTATGTAAACAAAATTCAATTGAATACTGTTTATGATGTAAAGCCATTGACGGTTACAATATTAAAGGAACTGGAGGACGGAACATGGAAAGTAATACCATAAGTATTGGTAATTCAATTCAAAAAAAAGTCTTATTTACATCTTTTGTGATTATAGTAGTTATAGGAGTTATCCTTGTTTTTGGCCATTTTGTTGTCAGGGTTAATGGTAAGCTGATGTTGGCAAATAAGAGTTCATTGGAGATTAGTGGTAGTAAAGTTACAGATAACGACTTGAAGAATCTTAAATATCTGACGCATCTTCAAGAATTGTATTTGATAGCAACGTTTAATATCACAGATATTAGTTTTATTAATGAAATGAAAGAATTAAAAACGCTTTCTATCGAGTCTCAGAATATAACTAATATAGATTTAATAGGAAATTGTCAGAGCTTGGAGACAATACGTTTATTCTTCACTAATCTGACTGATCTGGATTTTATTGCAAATAATAATAATTTGAGAACACTTGATATTTATACCGGAAATCCTGTCCATGACATTTCTGGTTTAAAAAACATGAATAAAATAGAGTGCCTTTCGATAAAGAGTTCAGAACTTAAAGATATAACACCTATTGGTTCTCTTGAAAATCTAACTATATTAAGATTGTCGTGTAGCTCAGTCAACGACTTCTCTCCACTCTTAGGATGTAAAAAACTAAAAACATTATTCTTGTCAGAATGCGAACAGTTTACAGATATTTCTTTATTGACGGCATTAGAAAACCTTGAGGAACTTAGTATTATTGGTATACAAGTCAGTGATTATACACCTCTTCTTTATATACCAAATTTAAAAAATGACAAATCGATTCCACTTTAATCACACAGCTCATTTCCCAAAATATTGCTGTTGAAATCATTTGATTCTGGTAATTCATATGCCATTAAAATGATAACCCTCAATTAACAGTATCCTATGTAAAAGCACCGACTGAAGATTATATAATTATATACTGTATTTATATAATTAACTGATACATCGCCTGCGGCGCTGTATCAGTTAACTGTTCACTTTTAACTGCAAACTAAAAAAGGGCTGCAAGGTCATTCCCCTTGCAGCCTGTTTTTTTACATATTTATGATGTCGAGTCTTTGCTTTTTTATTCTCTTGACTTCATACATTCTTCTGTCTGCCTGCCTTATGGCGTATTGCAGGTCAAAGTCGGCAGTCAGCTTGTCGGTGAACGCACCGCAGCTTGTTGACAGGGTGAATTTCAGCCCCGAGTTCTTGTTGTATTCATCAAGGAAAGCGTCAATGCTGCTTATTACCTTCTCTATATCCACCTTGCCCGGGATAAGCGCCACCATTTCATCGCCGCCGTAGCGCACACAGACTGCGTCTTTCGGCGTGGCGCTCTTAAGTGCCTTGGCCGCCGCCGATATGGCTATGTCGCCCGCATTGTGGCCGAATGTGTCGTTTATCTGCTTAAGGCCGTTTAAGTCTGACATTATGACTGTCAGCTCGGTGTCCTTGCTCACATTCTCTTCAAGCAGCCTCTCGTAGTATCTCTCATAGCCCGTTCTTGTGTAAAGGCCTGTGAGCTTGTCGTTTTTATACATCTTCTCTACCTTGTCAGCAAGGTAGAGCTGATACTGCATATTGATAAACCCGCCCAGACCCATGCTGACGGTGTTGTTTATCTGCGCAGTCTTGGTGTAGTCGGTTACATCGTAGTTCTTGAAGCTGTAGCAGATGTAGCCGAGATTCTTGCCCAGATAGTCAAGAGCGTTGAATATCAGCGGGTGAATGTCCTTAAGCTTTTCTTCGAGCGAGGGGGCTATATCGTCTATCTCAAAATCCAATATCGCCCTGTCGCTTCTGTATGAATCATATAAAAGCGCATGACCCGCAGGCGCTATATCTTCAAGGATATAGTTGTGCTCGTTGTCAAATATCTCTTTCTTGACGATTATGCACATATCATGCATAAGCTCGTCGTAGATGCACCAAGCCACCCTGTCGGAAGCGGTGCTCATCTGCATCTTAACGCTTATGTCGTAGAGGTTTCTTATGTCGTCCTGATAGCGGTAGAAGCTGTCATTGAGCTTGCTCAGATATGTGTCGCTCGTCCCCATGAAGCTCTCGCACCCGCATGATTCGTTGGGTATCAACCTTGGCATTATGCTGATAAGCCCCTCGGTCTTCTGCCTGCCGAAATAGTCAAGCACCGCCTTGCTCAACTCATCTGCAAGCACAGACCAGTCGGTGCTGACGGTGGAAAGCTTTGGCACGTTGTACTGCGCCTCGTCTATCCCGTCAAAGCCCGTGATAATAACGTCCTGCGGCACCTTTATGCCGTGCTTAAGGAATACATCACACACATTTATCGCCATAACGTCGTTTGCGCATATCACAGCATCAGGCAGTTTGTCACGCCTGCACAGTTCCTCAGCAGCCGCACGTGAGGGCTTAGCCCAGAAGTTCCCGTAGCTTACCATAGACTCATCAAACTCTATTCCGTTTTCGACAATGACCTTTTTAAAGACATCTATGCGCTCTTCCGAGAAGATGTTGCCCTTTATGCCCGCAACAAAGTGTGGGTGCTTTACCCCGTGATGCTCTATAACATGGCGAACTATGCTCTCAAAGCCCTTTGCGTAGTCAAACCTGACGCTCAGAGCGCCTTTATGCTCACCATCAACGCTTATAACAGGCAGACCGGCAGCATTGGCTCTCTCTACTATACTATCGGTGATAGTGCGGCTCTTTATCTTCTCATCCATTATAATGACGCCGTCTATACGGTCATACGGTATAAGGTCAAAGACGCACTTTTCGGCGCAGTTAGCTTCCTCGTTCCAGTAAAGATCGGTGTTAAGGGTATATATAAACAAACGGTAATTGAACTTGGTCAGATTATCGTTTAAAACTCTTATAAACCTGTGATGCCCCGCATCATAGACACGAGAGGTACACAAAGCAATTATTTTTCGTCCGCAAATCATAGTCATCACCCGATCCTGATTAAGAGTAGTACACTTATAATTATTATATCATAACATTTATCAAAAAGCAATAGGCTATTAATATTTTTGAAAGAACAATAGGAAAATATTGTAATAATTTAGTGAGAATTATAAAAATATTAACCAATGACCGCAATATTATCCTTTTTGCCTCTTATCTCTTACCTCTGACACATAAAAAACCGCCTCCCGAAACGGGAAGCGGTCTTTATTATAATCTTTCGATCTGTAATCAAACGAGCGAGATGATAGCCATTTCAGCTGCATCACCACGACGGGGGCCGATCTTTACGATCCTTGTGTAGCCGCCCTGTCTGCCCTCGTAACCGGGAGCGATCTCGTCAAAAAGCTTCTTAACAACAGACTCCTTAGTTACATAAGCAAGTGCCTGTCTCTTGGAATGAAGGTCGCCTGTCTTGCCGAGAGTAATCATTTTCTCAGCCATAGCGGAAACTTCCTTAGCTCTTGTTACAGTTGTTTCGATCTTACCGTTCTCAAGAAGGTATGTTACCATGGCTCTGAGCATTGCTTTTCTCGAGTCGGTAGGCCTTCCGAGCTTTCTCTTTCCTGGCATAGATGTTCAACTCCTTATTTTATAGTCTTACGTTATTCTTCTTCGGAACTGAGGTCATAACCCAGAGAATGAAGCTTCTCCTTGACCTCGTCAAATGATTTCTTACCGAGGTTTCTGACCTTCATCATTTCTTCCTCAGACTTCTCTATCAGGTCATTGACAGTATTTATACCTGCACGCTTCAGACAGTTGAAGGAACGTACAGATAAGTCAAGCTCCTCAATGGTCATCTCAAGGATCTTTTCCTTGCCCTTATCGTCCTTTTCAGCCATGATCTCTACTACTGTTGTTTCCTCAGAGAGGTCAACAAAGAGATTCAGATGCTCGTTGAGTAGCTTGGCTGCCATTGATACAGCTTCCTTGGCGGATATGGTACCGTCTGTCCATACCTCAAGTGTGAGCTTATCGAAATCGGTGATCTGGCCTACACGGGTATTGTCTACTGTGTAGTTAACCTTAAGAACCGGTGTGTAAATGCTGTCAACTGCTATAACGCCGATAGGAGCGTTAGGTGTAAGCTGCTTGTTCTTCTCGGCAGATACGTAGCCTCTGCCTCTGTCGATAACGATCTCCATATAGAGCTTGGCGCCTGCGCCGAGAGTTGCGATGTGCATATCGGGAACAAGGATATCTACCTCAGAATCGGTCTTGATATCGCCTGCTGTTACTTCGCACTCGCCCTCAGCCTCTATATAGACTGTCTTGGGTCCTTCGCCGTAAAGCTTCGCTGTTAAACCCTTAAGGTTGAGTATAATCTCGGTAACGTCCTCCTTGACACCCTTGATTGTGGATAATTCGTGGGGAACGCCGTCGATCTTAACACTTGTTACAGCTACACCCGGCAATGAGGAGAGCAGTACACGCCTCAGGCTGTTACCGAGGGTGATACCATAGCCTCGCTCAAGCGGCTCGAGAACGAACTTACCGTAGGTTCCGTTGCTTTTGAGTTCGGCAGTTTCTATTTCAGGCTTTTCTATTTTTTCAAGCATTTAAAACCCTCCTGTTTTCAAAACTCGAATGTTATAAACGTATAATGGACCTCTTTTAAATAGGCGGGCAAAAGCCCAGAGCCTATTATTTGGAGTAGAGCTCGACGATAAGGTGCTCTTCGATCTCGTAGTCAAGGTCAGCCTTAACGGGGAGACGTGTGATCTTACCTGTTGACTCTTCCTTATTCATATCGATCCATGTAGGAACAAGCCTGCCGTTTGTGAGTTCTATAACCTGCTTGAACTTTTCGCTCTTCTTGGAGTTCTCACGCAGAGTGATAACATCGCCCGGCTTAACTCTGTAGGAAGGGATATCAACCCTCTTGCCGTTTACGTCGAAGTGACCGTGAGAAACGAGCTGACGGCTCTCTCTTCTTGTAGAAGCAAGACCCATTCTGAATACTACGTTGTCAAGTCTTGACTCGAGAAGGGTAATGAGGTTTTCACCGGCCTGACCCTCCATCTTCTCTGCGAGCTCGAAGTAGTGTCTGAACTGCTTCTCGAGCATACCGTAGATGAACTTGAGCTTCTGCTTTTCCTTAAGCTGAACGCCGTACTCGGAAACTTTCTTCCTCTTGTTAGCGTCGGGGTTACGGAATGTTGCTTCCTTTGCAACGCCCATAACCATGGGGCTGATGCCTAAATATCTGCATCTCTTTAAAATAGGTTCTCTGTTTACAGCCATTTTTAATAACCTCCGTTTTTGATGTTGTATCGGGTCTTAAGCCTTTCGCTTTACCCGACTTTGAGCAAACTTATAACTCAAATTGTCTTATGATTATACTCTACGTCTCTTGGGCGGGCGGCAGCCGTTGTGAGGTATAGGAGTTACGTCCTTGATCATTCTTACCTCAAGCTCCTCGCTCTGAAGTGCTCTGATTGCAGCTTCTCTGCCTGCACCGGGGCCCTTTACGTAAACTTCTACTATCTTAAGGCCATGCTCCTTAGCAGCTCTTGCAGCTGTCTCTGCTGCTGTCTGTGCTGCGAAGGGAGTGCTCTTCTTAGAACCTCTGAAGCCAAGACCGCCTGCTGAAGCCCAAGAAATTGCGTTACCCTGCATATCTGTGATAGTAACTATAGTGTTATTGAAAGTAGACTGGATATGAACCTGTCCCTGTTCAATGTTCTTTCTTTCACGACGACGACGAACTGTCGTTTTCTTCTGCTGAGCCATATGTTCACACCCTCCTTACTTCTTCTTATTTGCGATAGTCTTTACAGGACCCTTGCGAGTTCTTGCGTTAGTCTTAGTTCTCTGACCTCTTACAGGCAGACCCTTGCGGTGACGAACGCCTCTGTAGCAGCCTATCTCGACAAGGCTCTTGATGTTAAGAGCTACGTTTCTTCTGAGGTCACCCTCAACGATTACGTTCTTGTCGATATACTCACGGATCTTGTCTGTATCCTCATCGGAAAGATCCTTAACTCTTATATCCGGGTCAACACCCGTGTTTGCAAGAATATCCTTTGCAATATTACGACCAATACCGTAAACATAAGTAAGAGCTATCTCTATTCTCTTATCCTTCGGAAGGTCTATACCAGCAATACGTGCCATATTAAGTTTGCACCTCCATTTTCGGTTTGTTAGCCCTGACGCTGCTTGTGCTTGGGGTTCTGGCAGATAACCATGATCTTGCCCTTTCTCTTGATAACCTTGCACTTTTCGCATATCGGCTTAACTGAAGGTCTTACTTTCATCGAAATACCTCCTTTAAAACTTACAGGAAATCGTTTTTCCGTTACTCTTGTGTCTTTGAAAAGCCTTTACTTGGCTCTCCATGTGATCCTTCCCTTAGAAAGGTCATAAGGTGACATTTCCACCGTAACCTTATCACCGGGCACTATACGAATATAGTTCATTCTGAGCTTACCCGAAACATGGGCAAGAATTATGTGACCGTTTGCAAGCTCGACCTTAAAGGTTGCATTCGGCAGCGCCTCCTGCACTGTACCCTCAACTTCGATTACATCTTCCTTTGACATAAAACGCTCTCCATTTCTTAAAATGCTCACCCGTCTTTTAAGGGACGGTGTTACTTAGCTTCTCCTCGTTTTGGGTCTTAAACTCGGAAATAAGCTTTCTTAACCTTTTATCACCAAGCTCGCTCATATTGACGGTCTTCCCTGCGGGTGAAATGTGACGGGGGTTTTTAGCCTTTGGCGAGGAAAGCCTGTGCTTCCTGCCGTCAGCTATATATACCCTGTCGCCGTGAACAGACACAGCAACGAAGTATCTGTCTTTATCACGGCCCGCAAGCGACCTTACAAGCTCGCCAGCTTTAACTGTGTTACTTCTCATTACGGCTTGCTGAGTATCACGCAGCCGTCCTGAGTTACTGCGACAGCGTGTTCAAAGTGTGCCGACCATTTGCCGTCCTGTGTTTTAACAGTCCATTGATCGGGCATTATCTTTATCGCCGCCGTACCCATATTTATCATAGGCTCAATGCATATTACCATACCGGCTCTGAGTCTTATGCCGTGGCCTGCCTTACCGAAGTTCGGCACCTCCGGCTCCTCGTGAAGCCCTTTTCCGAGGCCGTGGCCTACAAACTCTCTTACTACAGAGAAGCCCCTGTCCTCGTTGTATTTCTGTATAGCTGCGCCTATATCGCCTATCCTCACGCCGGGCTTTACCATTTCAATTGCAAGGTAAAGGCTCTCCTCTGTCGATTTGAGCAGCGCCTGAGCTTCATCTGATATCTTGCCGCAGGCAAATGTCTTGCAGGAGTCTCCGTGATAACCGTCTATATAAGCACCAGTATCAACCGAAACTATATCTCCCTCAAGAATCTTCCTGTTGCCGGGTATACCGTGGATGACCTCATCGTTCACCGAGATGCAGGCCGCAGCAGGGAACCCGCCGTAACCCTTGAACCCCGGCTTTGCGCCGTGTGAGGTGATGTATCTTTCAACGACCCGGTCAAGCTCACGGGTAGTCATACCCGGTCTGAGAGCCTCACCTGCCGCTATCAGCGCACCGGCAGTTATCTGACCTGCACGGCGCATCTTTTCGATCTCTTTATTTGATTTAATATAGATCATTAAAATGCCTCGGTTCTATTTATCAACCTTTAAGTGCCTCGAGAACGAGCTTTGTGGTCTCTTCAAGAGCATCCTGACCCTCAACTGTCACAAGCTTGCCCTGCTTTTCGTAGTAACCCTTAAGGGGAGCAGTCTGCTCGTGGTAGGTCTTGAGTCTGCTGATAACAGTCTCGGGCTTGTCGTCCTTTCTGATAACAAGCTCCTTGCCGCAGACGTCGCATACACCCTCAACTTTGCTGGGCTTGAAGTCTACGTGGTAGGTAGCGCCGCAGTCGAGGCAAACTCTTCTGCCGCTTACTCTCTGCTTGATAGTCTCATCAGGAACGAATATTTCGAGGACCTTGTCAATGTTAACGCCCATAGAGTCGAGCGCCTCAGCCTGAGGAACAGTCCTCGGAAAGCCGTCAAGGATAAAGCCGTTTGCAGCATCAGGCTCCTTTATCCTGTCCTTTAAGATACCTATTACGATATCGTCAGAAACAAGATCGCCTGCATCCATTGCAGCCTTTGCCTTAAGGCCATACTCTGTGCCTGCCTTAACAGCAGCTCTTAACATATTGCCTGTTGAGATCGTGGGAATGTCAAATTCCTTGCTGATGACCTCTGCCTGTGTGCCCTTGCCTGCACCCGGTGCTCCGAGTAGGATCAGATTCATAGTTCATTCTCCTTTCGGCCTTAGCCTTTTCGTTGTTATTATTCAAGGAAGCCCTTGTGATGTCTTGCGATCATCTGGGATTCCATTGTTCTTGCAGTTTCAAGCGCTACGCTTACAACGATGAGTATCGAAGTACCGCCCATAGCGATGTTTACCTTTGTGATAGCGCCGAAGATGATCGGGAATATAGCGATAACGCCAAGGAAGAACGCACCAACGAGGGTGATCTTCGAGAGTATCCTCTGGATGTAATCCGAGGTAGGCTTACCGGGTCTGATACCGGGTATACCGCCGTTATTCTGTCTTAAGTTGTTAGCTATCTCAATGGGGTTGTACTGCATTGAAACATAGAAGTAGTTGAATGCGATTATCAGTACGAAATACAGACAGCCGTAGAACGGGTGTGTGTAGCTGAAAAGTCTGAGCACTGTGTTGTAGAAGCCCGTGCCGTCCTCTCTCGGTGTTATGAACATCTTAAGAGTCTGGGGGATAGACATAAATGCCATAGCGAAGATGATCGGTAAAACGCCGCTCATTGCTATCTTTATCGGGATATATGTGCTCTGGCCGCCGTACTGCTTTCTGCCGACTACACGCTTAGCATACTGAATCGGTATTCTTCTTTCGGAATCATTCATAAATACGATGAAGCCTATCATGAATACGAATATCACTATGATTATCGGCACAAGTATCATGTACTTTGCCTCGCCCGTCTTCATAAGTGCTACAAGGTTGAGCACTGCCGAAGGGCCTCTTGCGATGATACCTGCAAAGAGCAGCATCGAGATACCGTTGCCGATACCCTTTTCGCTGATGAGGTTGCCGAGCCAGATAGTGAGTGATGCGCCTGCTGTGAATGCGGCGATTATAACAGCCTCTGCAAACCATTTCTCAAAGCCTGAGCCTGAGTGAACGGTAGCGCCTGCCTTACTGAGCGTAAGGTAGTATGCCCACGCCTGGAAGAGCGATATTGCAAGTGCTGCCCATTTTGTGATCACGTCGAGCTTCTTCTTGCCCTCGGGGCCTTCCTTTGCAAGTCTCTCCAGAGGAGGGAGCGCATAGGTCAGAAGCTGAATGATGATCTGTGCGTTGATGTAAGGGCCGACTGACAGTGCTAACAGTGTTGCCTTCGAGAAATTATCACCCGAGAGAACATTCAGGTAGCTGAAAAAGTCGCCCGAATTTTCAGAGCCCTCAAACCAGGCAGCTATTGCTGCCGAGTCAAGGTAAGGTACAGGTATAGTACCCAAAGCTCTGTAGACTACGATGATGAGAAGTGTGTAGAGTAACTTCTTTCTTAACTCCGGAACTTTCCATGCGTTACGAAATGTTTCTATCACGTTTACATCACCTCTGCCTTCCCGCCTGCCTTTTCGATTTTTTCTTTAGCCGCAGCCGAGAATTTTGCAGCCTTAACGGTAAGGTTCTTGGTGAGATCGCCGTTACCGAGGATCTTTACGCCGTCAAGCTCCTTTGTTACAAGGCCGGAAGCCTTGAGAAGCTCTGTATCTACTACTGTGCCGTCAACAAATCTCTCGAGATCTGCAACGTTTACTACAGCATACTTTGTAGCGAATATATTGTTGAAGCCCCTCTTAGGGATTCTTCTTGCGAGCATTGTCTGGCCGCCCTCAAAGCCGGGTCTTACTCCGCCGCCGGAACGTGCGTTCTGACCCTTGTGACCCTTGCCTGCGGTCTTGCCGTTGCCCGAGCCGTGACCTCTGCCCTTGCGCTTAACTTCCTTAGTCGAGCCGGCAGCAGGTGTTAATTCGTGCAGTTTCATTTATCTGCCCACCTCCTTGCTTTACGCTTCGGTTACTTTTACAAGATGAGAAATCACCTTTATTTTGCCCTGTGTCTGTGCGTTATCAGGCTGCACAGTCACATCTCCGATCTTTCTCAGGCCAAGTGAATTAGCCGTTAAGACTTGCTTCTGAACCTTAGAGTTAAGGCTCTTGACAAGCTCTACCTTTAAGTTTGCCACTTTAAGTCTCCTCCTTAGCCTATTATCTCCTTAGCAGTCTTGCCTCTCTTAGCTGCGACCTCATCAAGAGATCTTACAGATGCAAGGCCGTTAACTGCTGCTCTTACAACGTTGCAGGGGTTGTTTGAGCGGAGGCTCTTAGCACGGATATCCTTGATACCTGCAGCCTCTACTACAGCTCTTACTGTACCGCCTGCGATAACGCCCGTACCGGGTGCAGCCGGCTTGAGAAGAACCTCACCTGCGCCGAATTTGCCTATGATCTCGTGGGGAATAGTTGTTCCCTTGAGCGATACCTTGATAAGGTTTTTCTTAGCGTCCTCGATACCCTTGCGGATAGCGTCGGGAACTTCGCTGCTCTTACCTGTACCAAAGCCTACTGTGCCGTTGCCGTCGCCTACAACTACGAGTGCTGCAAACTTCATTATACGGCCGCCCTTAACAGTCTTGGAAACTCTGTTTATTGCAACAACGGTTTCCTTAAGTTCCATATTTGAAGCATCTATTAAAGCCAAAGTATTCCCTCCTTAATCAGAACTTCAGGCCGCTCTCACGAGCGCCGTCTGCAAGCTCCTGTACTCTGCCGTGGTAAAGATACCCGGCTCTGTCAAATACAACATTCTCTATGCCCTTTGCCTTAGCAGCCTCAGCGATAAGCTGGCCCACCTTGCGTGCGCCCTCCTTGTTGCCGCCGTTGCCCTCAAAGCCCTTTGAAAGCGATGATGCTGCTGCAAGTGTTACGCCGTTAACGTCATCGATAAGCTGAGCATATATATGCTTAGAGGAGCGGAATACGTTAAGTCTGGGGCATTCGGGAGTACCGGAGATCTTAGCACGAACTCTGACCTGTCTCTTGGCTCTTGCCTTTGCTCTGTCAAGCTTTTTAACCATTTAAGTTCTCTCCTTCCGTTACTTCTTAGCACCCTTACCGGCTTTACCTTCTTTGTGGATAACATACTCGCCTTCGTAGCGAATACCCTTACCCTTATAAGGCTCCGGAGGACGCTTCTCCCTGATCTCGCAGGCAAACTGTCCAACTTCCTGCTTGTCAGCACCCGAAACAACGATGTGGTTTGCATCGGGAACTTCGATCTTGATAGTATCTGTCTCAGGGATTATTACCTGATGTGAATAACCTATATTGAGCACCAGGTTCTTGCCCTGCTTCTGTGCTCTGTAGCCGACGCCTACGACCTCGAGCTTCTTTGTGAAGCCGTTTGTAACGCCCTCTATCATGTTGTTGATAAGTGTTCTTGTAAGGCCGTGAAGCGACTTGTGAACCTTATCCTCGGAGGGGCGAGCTACTGTTATCTCTGTGCCCTCCTGCTTTATTATCATATCCTTATTGAAAGCTCTCTCAAGAGTTCCCTTAGGACCCTTTACAGTAACTACGTTGCCGTCAGCAATTGTTACTGTAACGCCGGCAGGAACACTAATGGGCTTTAAACCTATTCTTGACATACGTTAGTCCTCCTTACCAGACAAATGCTAAAACCTCGCCGCCGACGCCGAGCTCTCTTGCCTTCTTGTCGGTGATAACGCCCTTGGAAGTGGAAACGATAGCAACACCGAGACCCTTCATTACCTTGGGCATATCCTCACAGCTCTTGTAGATTCTAAGACCGGGCTTAGAAACTCTTCTGAGGCCTGTGATAACGGGATTTCTGTTCTCATCATACTTAAGTGTTATTCTTATGATGCCCTGCTTGCCGTCCTCGATCACCTGAAAATCCTTTACGTAACCTTCGTCAACAAGGATCTGTGTGATGGACTTCTTCATATTTGAAGCAGGAACGTCAACTGTTGCGTGCTTTGCAGTAGATGCGTTACGTATTCTCGTAAGCAGATCTGCAATTGTATCTGTAATCTGCATTGATCGTACCTCCTTACCTTACCAGCTTGCCTTCTTCACTCCGGGGATCTGACCGTCATGAGCGAGCTCTCTGAAGCATATACGGCAAATGCCGAACTTTCTAAGATATGCATGAGGTCTTCCGCAGATCTTACATCTGTTGTAAGCACGAGTGGAATACTTAGGCGTAGCCTGCTGCTTGTTTACCATAGACTTTTTAGCCATTATTTATTTCCTCCTCTTCTTACTTAGCAAAGGGAGCGCCCATAAGTGAAAGCAGCTCTTTTGCCTCTTCGTCTGTCTTAGCGGTAGTGATGAAGTTGATATCCATACCACGTACCTTATCGATCTTGTCATACTCGATCTCAGGGAATATAAGCTGTTCCTTGATACCGGTAGAGTAGTTGCCTCTGCCGTCGAAGGAGTTGGGGTTTATACCTCTGAAGTCACGAACACGGGGGAATGCTACGTTGAAAAGTCTGTCAACGAACTCATACATTCTCTCTGCTCTGAGTGTCACCTTGACACCGATGACCTGGCCGTCTCTGAGCTTGAAGTTAGCAACAGATTTCTTAGCCTTGCACTCTACAGGTCTCTGGCCTGTGATAGCAGCAAGGTCAGCCATTATAGCGTCGATTACCTTCTTGTTGTCCTTGTCAGCACCGCAGCCTACATTGATAACTACCTTATCAAGCTTCGGTATCTGCATAACGTTAGCGTACTGGAATTTCTTCATCATAGCGGGAGCTACGTCGCTAACATAGTA
Organism: uncultured Ruminococcus sp.; assembly: GCA_902787365.1. Lineage (GTDB taxonomy): Bacteria > Bacillota > Clostridia > Oscillospirales > Ruminococcaceae > NK3A76. The sequence goes on from CADAGC010000009.1 coordinate 38,511, forward strand.
TTCTTTTAATCTTGCAGCCATTTGTAGTTACCCTCCTAATTAAAATTCTTCGCCGCAGCCTTCGTTTTTGCAAACTCTGACTTTAGTTCCGTCATCAAGGATCTTGTGACCGATCCTTGTAGCCTTGCCGCACTTGGGGCAAACAGCCTGAACCTTGGATGCATACATAGCGCCCTCAGCCTTTACTATGCCGCCTGCTTCGCCCTGTCTGCGGGGCTTAACGTGCTTTGTTACTATGTTAAGGCCTTCAACGATGACCTTACCTTCCTTGGGGCTAACCTGGAGCACCTTGCCCTGCTTGCCCTTATCCTTGCCGGAGAGTATTACAACTGTATCGCCGGTTTTTACATGAACCTTATTCAATTGCGGCACCTCCATTAAAGAACTTCCGGAGCGAGTGAGAGGATCTTAAGATAATCCTTTTCTCTGAGCTCCTTAGCGACAGGCCCGAATATACGGGTACCTCTCGGATTCTTGTCTTCTCTTATTATAACAGCTGCGTTCTCATCGAAGCGGATATAAGTACCATCTGCTCTTCTGAGACCCTTTGCTGAACGAACGATTACTGCTTTAACAACATCGCCCTTCTTAACAACGCCGCCCGGTGTTGCCTTCTTAACGGAAGCTACTACAACGTCGCCGATGTTGGCATACTTTCTGCGAGTGCCTCCGAGAACCCTGATGCACATAAGCTCCTTAGCGCCGGAGTTGTCTGCGACTTTCAGGTAAGTCTGCATCTGTATCACAGTGCGTCCTCCTTTCGATATTAAGGCGGGGCAGGCCTAACGCTGCCCGCCGCTTGGGTTTTGATTACTTAGCCTGCTCGATGACCTTGACGAGTCTCCATCTCTTGTCCTTGGAAAGAGGGCGTGTCTCCATTACCTCAACTGTATCGCCGATGTTGCAGACATTTGTCTCGTCATGTGCCTTAAGCTTAACTGTTCTCTTGATGATCTTCTTGTAAAGCGGGTGCTGTACGTTATCCTTGATAGCTACAACGATAGTCTTGTCCATCTTATTGGAAACGACTGTTCCCACTCTTGTCTTTCTAAGATTTCTCTCTGCCACAGTCAGTCCTCCCTTCGCTTACTGTGCGGATTCTTGCTGACGTATAAAAGTCTTTACACGGGCAATATCCTTCTTAACTGCTGTCATGCTCTTGGGGTTGTCGAGCTGGTTAACAGCGTGCTGAAAACGAAGATTGAATAACTCCTGCTTGAGGTCTGCGAGCTTCTCGTTAAGCTCTGCGAGTGACATTTCCTTTAATTCATTTGCTTTCATTACTGCTCACCACCCGTTTCCTCTTCTTTTTTGATAAACTTGCACTTGATAGGAAGCTTATGCATAGCAAGACGCATAGCCTCTCTTGCTGTGTCCTCGGGAACGCCTGCGATCTCGAACATTACACGGCCGGGCTTAACAACTGCTGCCCAGTATTCGGGGGAACCCTTACCGGAACCCATTCGTGTTTCTGCGGGCTTCTCTGTGATAGGCTTGTCGGGGAATATCTTGATCCAAACCTGACCGCCACGCTTGATGTATCTTGTCATAGCGATACGGGCAGCCTCGATCTGTCTTGAAGTTATCCAAGCAGGCTGAAGTGCCTGTAAACCGAAATCACCGTTTGTGACCTTGTTGCCTCTCATAGCCTTACCTGTCATACGGCCACGCTGTTGTCTTCTGTATTTAACTCTCTTCGGAAGCAGCATTATACGTTACCCCCTTCTCTTTTTGCTCTTGCACCGTCACGTCTGGGTGCTCTCGACTTGTCGTCTCTGCGGGGCTTACGTCTTCTGTCGTTCTTGTCGCCTGCATCTCTCTTGTCAGAGGGAGCAGCCTCGCCCTTGAGGACCTCACCACGGTATACCCAGACCTTAACGCCGAGTCTGCCGTATGTTGTGTGTGCCTCTGCAGTACCGTAGTCGATATCTGCTCTTATTGTCTGCAGCGGGATAGTACCCTCGTGGTATGTCTCGCTTCTTGCTATCTCAGCGCCGGCAAGTCTGCCAGATACCTGAACCTTGATACCCTTAGCACCAAGCTTCATAGCTCTGCCGATAGCCTGCTTCATAGCTCTTCTGAAGCTCATTCTGTCCTCGAGATCGTGTGCGATCTTCTCGGATATGAGCTGTGCGTTTATATCAGGCGATCTAACCTCGATGATGTTAACGGAAACGTGCTTGTTAATCATCTTCTCGATGCTTGCTCTGAGCTTCTCTATCTCAGCGCCGCCTCTGCCTATTACGATGCCGGGCTTTGCGCAGTGAATGTGTACCTTAACATTCTGGCCGCCGTCCTTAGCAGCGAATCTCTCGATCTCTACCTTGGGAACGCCTGCGTAAACCGACTTAACGTCAGGACTCTTTGATCTTGTGTTGAGGAGCTTCATAACATACTCTCTGATGTTGTAATCCTCAACAAGTGTATCACCGAAAGTAGCCTTGTCTGCAAACCAACGGGAATCCCAATCCTTGATTATTCCGACACGAAGACCGTGCGGATTTACTTTCTGGCCCATAGTTTACCTCCCTGCTTATTCCTTTTCCTTGAGAACTACCGTGATGTGCGATGTCCTCTTAAGGATCCTGTATGCTCTGCCCTGCGCTCTGGGCATGATTCTTTTCATTATCGGTCCGGGGCAAACGTAGCACTCAGAAACATAGAGATTGTTCTTGTCCATGTTGTGATTGTTCTCAGCGTTTGCAGCAGCGGACTTAAGAAGCTTTACCAGATACTCGCTGGCAGCCTTGGGTGTGTGGTTGACTGTTGCAAGTGCAACCTCCAGATCCTTGCCTCTTATAAGGTCTAAAACGATGGAGACCTTACGAGGAGCGATCCTGGCATTTCTTAAAATAGCCTTTGCTTCCATGTTTGTAATCCTCCTTCCGCCTTACTTACCATTGTTCGAGGTCTTGGAACCTGCATGACCCTTGTAAGTTCTTGTCGGAGCAAACTCGCCAAGCTTATGACCTACCATATCCTCGGTAACATAAACCGGAACGTGCTTTCTGCCGTCGTGAACAGCGAACGTATGACCAACGAAATCAGGGAATATTGTCGAAGCTCTGCTCCAGGTCTTTAAAACCTTTTTCTCTCCTGCCTCGTTCATTGCAATAACTCTCTTTAAAAGCGCCTCCTGCACATAGGGGCCCTTCTTAACACTTCTACTCATAAGTCATCTGCCTCCCTTCATTATTTACCGTTTCTGCGCTTTACGATAAACTTATCGGAGCGGTTATGCTTAGCACGTGTCTTGTAGCCCATTGTAGGCTTACCCCAGGGGGTAACAGGGCTGGGACGGCCAACGGGTGACTTACCCTCACCACCGCCGTGCGGGTGGTCATTCGGGTTCATGACAGAACCTCTTACGTGAGGTCTTATACCCATGTGACGCTTTCTGCCGGCCTTACCGATATTAACGTTAACGTGATCGATGTTGCCTACCTGGCCGATTGTTGCCATGCAGTTCTCAGGTATCTTTCTCATCTCGCCGGAAGGAAGTCTGATAAGAGCGTAGCCGCCCTCTTTACCCATGAGCTGTGCCATGTTGCCTGCCGAACGAACGAGCTGTGCGCCCTTGCCGGGATAAAGCTCGATGTTGTGGATGAATGTACCTACAGGGATGTTGCTCAGTGCAAGTGCGTTGCCGGGCTTGATGTCAGCGTCAGCGCTTGATCTTACAACGTCGCCTACCTTGAGGCCGTTGGGTGCGAGGATGTATCTCTTCTCGCCGTCCTCATACTGAACAAGTGCGATGAATGCTGATCTGTTAGGATCGTACTCGATTGTCTGTACTGTTGCATTCATGTCGAGCTTGTTTCTCTTGAAATCAATTACACGGTACTTTCTTCTCTCGCCGCCGCCTCTGTGACGAACGGTGATCCTACCGTAGCTGTTTCTGCCGGAGTTCTTCTTGAGGGGTTCAAGAAGGCTCTTTTCCGGCTTAACCTTCGAAAGCTCGGAATAGTCGGTAACTGTCATACCACGTCTGCCGGCTGTCGTAGGCTTGTAGCTCTTTATTGCCATTAGTATTTCACTCCTTATATTGTTTTGCGAGGCGTTCTCTTCTCAAATCGGTGAGGACTTCACGTCTTGCTTACGCTCGCCCGTGTGTTTCCTCTATACAGCGCCCCATACTTACCCGCACAGGTCTTAGGCTTATTGCGGCCCTGCGGTCAAAGGCTTCTTGATTAGTACATACCGTCGAAGAACTCAATAGTCTTGTCGCCCTCAAGGGTAACTATTGCCTTCTTCCAGTCGGGTCTGAAGCCTACATATCTGCCCATTCTCTTCTGCTTGCCCTTAACGGAGATAGTGTTTACCTTAGCTACCTTTACGTCAAAAAGCTCTTCGATAGCCTTAGCTATCTCGACCTTGTTAGCGTCCTTGGCAACCTGGAATGTGTACTTGCCGTCGGGAAGTCTTTCCATTGAATCCTCTGTGATGATGGGCTTGAGGATTATGTCCTGAGCTGTCTTAGTCATTACGCATAAACCTCCTCGATCTTAGCTACTGCATCCTTCTCAACGATGAACTTGTCGCTGTTGAGAATGTCGTATACGTTAAGTGTGTTCACAAGAGCAGTCTTAACGCCGGGGATGTTAGCAGCGCTCTTTATAACCTTGCTGTCGTTGGAGTTAAGCACGATGAGTGCCTTCTTGTCAGCACCGAGTGCGCCGAGCATCTCAACGATAGTCTTTGTCTTGTACTCCTCAGTCTTTATAGCATCTACTACTATAAGATCCTGATCGATCACCTTAGAAGAAAGAGCCGACTTCATAGCAAGTCTCTTTTCCTTCTTATTGAGCGAATAGCTGTAATCTCTGGGCTTCGGGCCTAAAGCTACACCACCGTGTGTCCACTGAGGTGCTCTGATAGAGCCCTGTCTTGCGTGGCCTGTGCCCTTCTGTCTCCAGGGCTTTCTGCCGCCGCCTCTTACTTCTGTTCTTGTAAGAGTTGACTGTGTGCCCTGTCTCTGATTTGCAAGGTAGTTTACAACCATTGCGTGCATAACGCTTACGTTCGGCTCGATACCGAATACAGCGTCATTAAGCTCAGTGTCGGCAACCTTTTTACCTGTCATATCAAATACTGAAACCTGTGACATTGTCTATTCCTCCTTCCACTAAGCCTTTTTCTTTATTGCATCCGTAAGAACTACCGTGCCGTTCTTAGGACCGGGGATAGCACCCTTTATAGCGATAAGGTTGTTCTCAGCGTCTACCTTTACTACTGTAAGGTTCTGAACTGTTACCTTTTCATTACCCATCTGACCGGGCATTCCCTTACCCTTGTATATTCTTGAAGGGCTTGAGCAAGCGCCCATAGAGCCTGCGTGTCTGTGAACAGGGCCTGTACCGTGGGTCTCTTTAAGTCTTGCGTTGTTGTGACGCTTGATAGTACCTGTAAAGCCGTGACCCTTGCTGATACCGGAAACATCAATGATGTCGCCCTCTGCAAATGTGTCAGCCTTTACGATGTCGCCTACGTTAAGTGCTGAAGTATCGTCTAATCTGAACTCCTTAAGAGTTCTCTTAAGAGCAACGCCTGCCTTCTCGAAGTAGCCTTTGAGGGGCTTGTTTACTCTCTTTGCCCTGATGTCGCCGAAACCAAGCTGTACTGCCTCATAGCCGTCGTTCTCGATCGTCTTCTTCTTAACGACTACGCAGGGGCCTGCCTCTACGACTGTTACAGGGATCACTTTACCTGCCTCATCGAAGATCTGAGTCATACCGATCTTCTTACCGATGATTCCCTTTACCATTGTTTTTTCCTCCTATTTCGGTTATTGGTCAGCTTTTTGCTGACATGACCTGCACGTTGTCATCGTGTGCGATATCAACTAACCTCTGATATCATTTGGAAATATCTCTTCCTTATTGGAGTTTTGCGGTTTCGCTTGCGAAATCGACTTTTTTCAAAAGTCGAAACAAAACTCCGCCATTGTCGATGCGAAGCAGCGATAATGGTATTACTTGATCTCCATGACGATGTTTACGCCTGCAGGAAGTTCAAGACCTTCGAGTGCTGCCGTTGTTTCCTTTGTAGGACGGATAACGTCGATAAGTCTCTTGTGTGTTCTGAGCTCGAACTGCTCTCTGCTGTCCTTGTACTTGTGTACAGCTCTCAGGATAGTGATGATCTCCTTATCTGTGGGGAGCGGGATGGGGCCGGAAACCTGTGCGCCCGATCTCTTTGCAGCATCTACTATCTTTGCAGCAGCAGCATCAACGATTGCGTGCTCATAACCCTTGATCTTGATCCTGATCTTTTCATTGACTGCCATTTAAATCGCCTCCTTGTGCATTTTGTAACTTAGGGGGCAGTTTATGAAATATCTTTACAACTGCGCCGGGTGTTCCTCGCTTTATTCAATAAAAAAATCCGAAAACCATTGGTTTTTCGGAAGGCGATTAACACACAGCTATACACACCTATGCAAAAGCGGACAGACCCGCCCTTCGCAAGAAGCATAAGCACATACCGTGTAGTATTTCAGCCGCCCGGTTTAAAATCGGACATACTCCATGAAAATTACCTGACCTACCGTCAGCAACCTTTCACTTCATCGCATATCATTTGCGCTTTCGGCCGATCAAAGCCGAAAAGGTATAATTATTTTTACACCTTGCAGTCACGCAAGTATTATTATACAGTATATCTCACGATTTTGCAAGAGATTTTTTGTTTTTCTCGTTGAGAAATTTCACCTATTTTCCTGCCGAATTTTAGGCACTTTTCACAATACCCGTTTTTCTGCGCTTTTACGGCTATATCTTGTGGTGTGTGTACTATTATATATGTATATATAGGGGTGCTGTTTTTTATAAGCACAAATGTTCCACGTGGAACATTCTGCGTTTTGCTATTGTTTTCGGAGCTTTACGGCTGGGGTGTGCCCCTCCGTCAGCTTCGCTGACACCTCGCCTGCGGCGGAGGGGCGCTGCCTGTACTCAATCGAGCAAGCTCGATTGAGTACGAGCCCGCAAGCCCTTTTTGAGGAGTAGGGCTTGACCCGAAAACCTTTTTGTGTTTGTGTTTTCCCCTACTCTTATTCCTTGCTTATATCTATCGGGTTCTCTACCCTCTCAACGCTATTCTTATCCTTTATCTCTATCTTATAAGCATATGTCTTTCCCTCACCGTCAACCTTTGCCTCGGTCGTCTCGGTGAAATAGAGCAGCTCATCGCCCTTAAAATAGTAGTCGGCATAAAACGCCGTGGCCTCGCCCTCTTCAAGCTCGGGCTTTATCTTATCAAGGTCATAGTCGTGGTGGATATGCGTAGTGTCGCCGTCCTCGGTCACGCTTGCTTCTTTCACAGATGCAGGCTGATAGATGATAAGCCCCATATCCGCCTGCGGGTGCTTGGCATCTTTCGAGTAGGCGGCGAAGTCATTATCGCCCCTGACCAGATGCGTCACCTTGCCGTTTTCCTCGGTGTAGCTCTCATAGCCGTTATTGAACTGCTTATAGCTCGACTTCTCGCTCTTACCCACGTAGGAGTATGAGAGCATACCCTTTTCGTCATATTTGAATATAAATTCCTGCTCGCACTCGCCTGTTTCGGTGTTGGTCATCACTACCCTTGCGCTGTCAAGCGAAGCGTAGGCCTCACGGGCTTTTTTTATCTTGTCACCGCCCTCAACATCAGGCGCTTCCATACAGCCAACAAAACAGAACAATATAGTGAGCAGAAGCAATATCAGTAAACCTTTTCTTTTCATATCGTTTCCTTTAAATTATATATAAATCATTATCGTGCGAAAACGCATATCCGAAGGGGCTTGGGTGGCGCTGGTTTCAGCAAGCTGAAACCGAAAGCCCCCAAATCACCTCCCCGAAGGGGAGGTGCCTGCGAAGCAGGCGGAGGAGTTTCCGTTAATTCAGCCCCTTACACGTCTTGGCATAAACAATAAGCATTATCGGTATAGTGATAAGCTGAGCCACCGTGCAGTTGAGCATAAGGCCGAAGTTGAATCTGATTATGTAGAGGTTTATGTGAATATTCTCGACGCCCAACTCCTTGCCCCACGCAAGCCAGTCAACAACCGAGCCCTGCGCCAAATAGCTTATGAATGCGCCGAGCACTATTCCCGCCGCAAAAAAGAATATGAATGCAAGTGTGCTTTTTAGTCCCTTCATTATAATATCTCCTGTCAACAAAAGCCGCCATGCACGGCGGCTTTATAGTTATTTTCTTCTTGACGAGCCTCGTCTTTTGTTATCCATAACGTGCTTGAGGTCGGAGAATTTCTCCTCGCTCGTTGCCTTGAATTTTGAGAGCATATCCTCAAAGTTTGCGTCGTCGCTTGTCTTGTTCACATACACAGGCGGCGGATTCTTTGCGTGATCCACAGGCTGAGTATGCTCGTAAGGGGTGCGCTCTTTTCTGAAGCCGCCCTGCTTTTTGTTGTCAAAGCGCTTCTCGCCCCCGAAGTCCTTTTTGGGCGGTGCAGGCAGCGCCTTCTTTATCGACAGGCTTATCTTGCCGTCATCACCCTTCGAGAGCACCTTGACCTTGACGGTCTGCCCCTCGTTTATGTGATCCTTTATCTCGCTGACAAAGGTGTTTGCCACCTCTGAGATATGTACCATTCCCGTAGTGTTTTTGTCAAGCTCCACGAAAGCACCGAATTTTGTGATGCCTGTGACCTTGCCCTCGTAGATCTTTCCTACCTCAAGCTCCATATTCCTAATTTTTCCTTCCGTTTGCATATATATGCTAAAAGACTTAAAAGCAGCAACCCTGCTTTTGCCTTAATCGCCGCTGATTATAAAGAAGCGCTTTTCGTCGGGGTATGCATAGCCGAGCTTGCCTATGGCTATCTGCTCCATATACGCATCCTCATCATTTTCCGAGAGAAGCCTTGTATATTCATCGTTTTGCTGCTTGGCAACAGTTATCTTGTCGCTTAGCTCCTCTGTTTCCTTTTCAAGCTGGGCAATCTCGGTCTGCTGTGCCATTATCGTCCACAAAGCATAGCCCGTCAGGCAGATCATTGCAAAGACGCCCATTATCGTTATGAGCACGCTTTTTTTGCCCCTGCTGCGCTTTTTCGTTTTATCTGCCACTTCGCCCACCTCCTTGTTACAATTACTTACCATATCATTATACACCTAATCACGCCGATGTTTCAAGCGATTTTAGTGTGTTTTTTTTAAAACAACTAATTTTTGTATCTTTACACAAATTTGCGCTTTATTTTTCGGGCAGTTTTAGCCAAAAATCCGCCTATTCTGCCGTGAATACGGCGGGTAAGGGCAACAAGCGGCCTGCCGATGACACGAAAAACAAGCCACGCCCCCAGCGCCATAGCAAATGCTATGAACCACCTCACCCCAAGCGAGAAGCCCTGACATATCAGAAAACAGCAAAACCCGCACAGCAGCCCGAAGAGCATATCCTCCAAAAACACCGCCCACTTAAAATGCGGCAGCAGCACCCTTGCCATACCGAGCAGCATATACACGCCGCCGAGCGCCGCCCCCACAATGAGAGACAGCAAAAACACCCGCAGTTCGCCGTCAGTTCCCAGCTGCATAGGCAGCATACCCGGGAAAGTGCGCAGCAGAATCATTTGAACAGCCGCCCCCTTATGCCGAGCCTGCGTGTGACCTTATCGCCGTATACAAGAGCTGCAATCTCTCCCTCAACAACAGCGTCGCCGCTTTCGACGCTTATTTCGTTCACGTGCAGAGAGTTTCCCTTGACGGTTAGCGTTCCGAGCTCGGTATAGAGTCTTATCTCGCAGTCATTAAAGCAGTCAACGTCCGTCACGCCGCTTATGTGCAGTTTTTTTCTGTCTTCAAGGATAATGGTCTGCATAATAAACCTCCTGTTGGTGGTATTTAGTCGGGGAACAAAAATCATAAAAAGGTTTTCGGGTCAAGCCCTTTTCCTCAAAAAGGGCTTGCAGGGACGGGGGCTGGCCCCAGCGGGGTCGTACTCAATCAAGCAAGCTTGATTGAGTACAGGCTGAGCCCCAATCGCCGACAGGCGCAAGGGCGGCGAACAACTAACCAAGGTAGAACAACGCCTTGATATCAACAGCGCTGTGAAGAACGAATGGTTCGCCGCCCTTTGCCGCAAATGTTGAGGCGGCGCAGCCGCCGAGACCGCTTTGCGGCTGCCGCCGTCAGGCGGCAAGAGCCGAGCGCAGGCGAGGCGATACCAACCTCCCCTAAGGGGAGCGGAGGGGTTCCGCTTGAAAGCGCAAGCCCCACAAATACCGTCTTATCTCTCCCCTACACAGTATATTCCCCGCCGCATTTAAAAATTCCACCATTTTCCTCGCATTTAAGGCATAAATTCACGGTGTTATCATACTGTTATCACATAAAAGGTTATAATATTATATACAGGAAGAATATGATGCAGCCCACACGGGCATTTTTGGAGAAGGACTGTAAATGGATAACTTTAACAATAACAACAACTACGGTTACAATACAAATCCCTTTGGCAGCGACCCACAGCAGGGCGGCTTTAACGGCAGCCCGCAGGGGCAGCAGGGGTATAATGGCGGCTTTTACCACTACAGCGGCGCACAGGGCAGCTACTATGACGGCAGGAACGAGGGCTACGGCAGGCCTGTATACGGCACGGGCGGCACTAACGAGTATTCCTACCACCCCACCGACCACGGCAAGAAAAAGAGCAGCATAATGCCCGCAGTTATCGCCGTAGCGTGCGTTTTTGTAATTGGCATTGGCTCTGTGGCAGGGTACAACCTCGTTGCGGGCGGTGCAAAGGACGACAGCTCGTCCATTACACAGAACGCCAAGCAGCAGCCCCCCACACCAAAGAGCAGCACCCCCGCATCTACTGTTGACAGGAATGACCTGCCGACGATACAGCAGCTTTCCACCCCCGAAGATGCGCTGACCATACCTGAGATAGTCGAGCAGGTGTCTCCCTCGGTAGTGGGCATATACTGCACAAATCAGTCCTCGGCATCGTCGGGCACGGGCATAATCTTAAGCTCTGACGGCTACATCATAACAAATGCACACGTTGTCAGCAAGAGCGCTGACGGCAGCGGCATAAGCGTAATGCTGCACGAGAGCTACGACAAAGACGACGACAGCAGCAGCGATACCGACATAACAAAAAAATTTATATCAGCAGAGCTGGTAGGGCGTGACACCCAGTCGGACATAGCTGTTCTTAAGATAGACAGAACTGACCTCAAAGCCGCAACTATGGGCACATCGAGCGAGCTGAAAGTCGGCGAAGCATCTATAGTTATCGGCAACCCGCTTGGCTTTGAGCTTAAAGGCTCGGTAACGGCAGGCATAATCTCCGCCACCGACCGCACACTCACAGTCGAAGACAGAACTATGAAGCTGATACAGACTGACGCATCGATAAACAACGGCAACTCGGGCGGCCCGCTGATAAACGCCTACGGGCAGGTCGTGGGCATAACCTCTGTAAAGGTATCCTCCACCTACGGTGAGGGCTTAGGCTTTGCGATACCGATAGACGAGGCGCTTCCGATAGTTGATGACCTTATGAAATACGGCTACGTCACAGGCAGGCCTACAATGGGCATCTCGGGCAAGGACATTACCGAGATATACTCACAGTACTACCGTGTGCCCGAGGGGCATCTTGTGACCGACATGACAAGCGGCGGTCCTGCCGAGCAGGCGGGCTTACAGATAGGCGACATCATAGTCGGCATAAACGGCAACACCGTCAAGACCCGCTCGGAGATCAACGCCGAGGTAGAGAAATACAAAGCAGGCGACACGATAACCGTTGCATTCTACCGAAGCGACAAGATAGAGAGCGTTGACCTTGTTCTTGGCGACGCCGCCGAGACAGGCAAGGGCGCCGACACCCAGTCAGACAACAACGACTACGACGAATACGACCCCTATGAAGAATTCCGCAGGTTTTACGGCGGATTCGGGTTCTGAATTATTAATGCTTTTTCCTAATTTTTCATATTCTTTTACTTCCGGTGAACTCCGTCACACTTGCGTGTGGCGGAGTTTGCTTTTTGGGGTGAGGGGTAAGAAATAACACAGTTACAAAATAACCGCCGAGAGATTATGTTCTCCCAGCGGTTAAATCTAATCTGTAAATCCACAAAAACTTGCAATTGCCATATCACCGCATTTAGGACAATATACAGTTTCTTCAGGATTGTCAATACCTGATAAGCAGTTCATTTCAGAAAGTGGAATATATACCATTCTTTTCTTACAGTCAGGACAGATGTGTTTATATTCGTAAATTACTTCATTTGCTTCCGGTGTATAATAACACCCATCATCTTTTGATGATTTGTATAGATCCATACAATGCCTGCTAACAATCTTATGACAGCCGGTACATTGATATAGCCGATACTCTGCATTTACAAGCAGCTCAGGATCATTTTGAAGCAATTCTTTCCACTTATTGCCGTATCTTCCCGACTTTGCAAGTGCAGTATGATGTTTCTTAACTCTCGGATAAGCCATATTAACTCCATACATATATTCATCATTGAAATAGCCACATTTACATTCCACCATTACCAGTCTTCCCATTTTGCCACTTCCTTTCTATCAAATATGAAACTGTTGCAGACATAACCGCCCCGGATCAAATTCATTTCCAAGGGCGCGCGCTTTCAAGCCAGCCCTTTTCTTTCCAGTATTCGGCGTCTTTGGGTATGCCGCTTTCGCCCTTTTCGAGCATTCGCATTATCGCAAAGAAGCCCCTCGTCTTAAGCCCCGGCTTTACACGGCCGTGGGCTTTCTTTATCTTTGCGGCGATAGCTGATGTCGCCTTGTCAATCTTTGTGCGCTTTTTGCCGCTTATTTTCTCCCAGCTCTCGGCGGCTATGGCGATACCGAAGCTGTGTATCTTAGGCACGCCCCAGAAAAACAGGCTGTCGGCCATATCCTTGTTTGCCGATTTCACGCCCGCACCTGCGGCGGTGGATATGCACACGCCCTGCTTTTTAAACATTCTCTCGTCGGGTCTGTGAGACATCCAGAGGTATGCGAGGTGGTCGAGGAAAGCTTTCATAGCGCCCGTTGCGTGGTAGCAGTAGACGGGGCTTGCGAGTATTATCACATCTGCCTCCAAAATGGCGTTCACTATGGGTGCAAGGCTATCGTGGTGGGGGCAGTTTTCCTCGCCCTTGATGATGCAGGAGGTACACCCCGTGCAGAACTCGCCGAAATCCCTCGGCAGAAAGAATTCTCTGACCTCGCCGCCTATCTTATCGGCAAGCATATGGGCTGTATTATAAGTTGAGCCTTTGTGGCTCTGACCGTGGATAATTAGGGTTTTCATTTGGGTTTCCTCCTCTTTTTCAGGTGACCTGTTACCTAATTATATCACGCCGCCGCTTTCCTGTCAACAAAAAAGCACCCCCGATTTGGGAGTGCTTTGAATAGCATATATCAGATCTGTGCCGAATAGTTGGGTGCTTCCTTGGTGATGTAAATATCGTGGGGGTGGGATTCCTTAAGGCCTGCGCCTGTGATCTTGACAAACTGTGCCTTTTCTGCAAGCTCCTCGATTGTGCGGCAGCCGCAGTAGCCAAGGCCTGCTCTCATACCGCCTACGAGCTGATAGATAGTGTCGGAAACGGGGCCCTTGTATGCCACACGACCCTCAACGCCCTCGGGAACGAGCTTCTTTGTGTTTGTCTGGAAATATCTGTCCTTAGAGCCCTTGTTCATAGCAGCGAGTGAGCCCATGCCTCTGTATACCTTGAACTGTCTGCCCTGATAGATCTCTGTTTCGCCGGGTGCTTCCTCGCAGCCTGCGAGCAGCGAGCCGAGCATTACGCAGCTTGCACCTGCTGCAAGAGCCTTTACGATATCGCCCGAGTACTTGATACCGCCGTCTGCGATAACGGGCACGCCGTACTTGGCAGCTGCACAAGCAGCGTCATATACAGCGGTTATCTGCGGAACGCCTATACCTGCAACAACTCTTGTGGTGCAGATAGAGCCGGGGCCGATACCTACCTTGATAGCGTCAGCGCCTGCCTCACAGAGAGCGATCGCGCCCTCGGCAGTTGCAACGTTGCCTGCGATTATCGGAATGTCGGGGAATGCAGCCTTGACTTTCTTTAAGCAGTCAACAACGTTCTTTGAGTGGCCGTGTGCCGAGTCGAGTGCGAGAATATCTACCTGTGCATCTATAAGTGCGCCTGCACGGTCAAGCACGTCCTGTGTCATGCCGATAGTAGCGCCGCAGAGCAGCCTGCCCTTTTTATCTCTTGCAGAGTTGGGGTACTGCACGCTCTTCTCTATATCCTTTATTGTGATAAGCCCCTTTAATACGCCGTTCTTGTCAACTAAGGGCAGCTTCTCGATCTTGTGCTGCATAAGTATCTTCTTTGCACCTGCAAGGTCTGTATCAACTGAAGCTGTAACAAGGTTATCCTTAGTCATTACCGAGCCTATCTTTATGCTGAAATCTGTGATGAAGCGAAGGTCTCTGTTAGTTAATATGCCCTCAAGCTTGCCGTTCTCGTCAACTATCGGAACGCCCGAGATCTTATATTTTGCCATAAGCTTGTCAGCCTCGGCAACTGTCTTGTCTGCTGTGAGCGAGAAGGGGTTTACGATAACGCCGTTTTCAGACCTCTTTACCTTATCTACCTCTTCTGCCTGCTGTGCGATAGTCATATTCTTATGGATTATGCCTATGCCGCCCTCTCTTGCGATAGCGATAGCCATTTTTGATTCTGTTACCGTGTCCATAGCCGATGTAAGGATAGGTGTGTTGAGCACGATATCTTTAGTGAGGTGTGTGTGAAGGTCTACCATATCGGGTGTGCAGTCACTCTCTCTGGGAACGAGCAGCACGTCGTCAAAGGTCAGCGCTTCCTTGATGAATTTTTCGCCTGCATTTGTGTTGAGCATAAAAATTACCTCCGTTTCATCTCTCATTATCATTCATTATTCGTCTTTATAAATAAATAATATACACTTTTTTGTGTGATTTGTCAATACGACTAATAAGAAGGGTTTGTTAATTTTCCTTAAACTGAAACACAAAGATACAAACAAGAGGCAAGAACCAAAATTCTCACCTCTTATCTCTTACATTTAACCGGGCATAAAGCCTATCTTGATAGTTTCAACAGGCATAGCAACGCCTGCGCTCTTGGAAATGGGAAGCTTCTGCTCCTCGGTGAAGCCGATAGTCTCACCGGGGGTGAGTGTTGCGTCCTCCAATATAACATACTCAGCGATCGAGAGCATAAAGCCGTAAAGCTCGCCGGGCTGTGCGAGAGAGTTTGTTACCTCTATCTCGTCCTTGCCGAAGAACTGCATACCTGTAGTGTAGGCGTTCATCTTGCCCTCGGAAAGATACATACCCACGTGTATAGCAATAGGTGTGGGGAACTCGCCGTGCTTCATAGCCTCGGCTATATTTATATAGAACTCATTCTGATACACCGTGGGGTATTTATAGATGCCTATGGTGTTCTTAAGGCGCAGCATAGATGCGGCCACCTTTGCAAAAAGCTCGGCCTGCTCTATAGGCGTGCCGTTTTTGGAAATAATGGCTATCATACAATGTGCCTTATGCTTTGCCACCTCTTCAGATGCGTTTTTCCACATAACGCTGTTTCTGGCGTTGTTCTCTGCCTCGTTATCGGGCACGGGGTTAGGCATCAGCGAGCAGGCCACCAGCATATCGTTTATGCGGTAGACCACCGAGCCGTCCTTGACCTCATCGTTTGACACATCAAGGTGCCACTCGTCAGTCAGCGCCTTACGAAAGCGTGGCCAGTCGAGGTTTGCATCTTCAAGCAGCACAAAGCCCAGCTGATTATTCACTATCTTTGTCTGCTCCTCCTGTTTTGAGATCTGTTTTTCTTCCATTTTTACTGCCTCCGTTATTTTTTATTTGTTTATTTTAGTATTACATTCCACTTAGCAAGATGCTGCTTTAAGAGTGTTAAGTCTTTTACCGTAACATCACCGTCGCCCGTGACATCTGCGTTAGACTTATTTATTGTCACGTTCCATTTTGCAAGATACTGCTTTAAAACTGTTACGTCCTTGATATCAATAGCGCCGTCGCCGTTTACGTCGCCGGGTATGCGGTCTCTTAAGTCATACGATATCTTGAAAATATATGCACCCGTTTCGTCGATGCTGTCAAATGCCGCCTGCTTGCCATTCGCAGAAACTTTTGTATCTTTGTTTATTTCATAGCCGTCATCTGCAACGAGCCTTATCTGAGCGGTGTAGATGTTGTCCTTTACATATGTTTCGCCTACAAAAGCGTTTGCACCTGAATACCAGATAACGACATTGGGCGTGAGTACCCACCTTCTGCGGCTGTATACTCTTGATTCGACCTTAACGCCGTTTGTACTTGTGGTCGCATTGTTTATACGGGGGTCTCCTGCCTTGGGCTCGGTGAGGGTCACATTTACAGTCTTTATTTTAACGCCCCAAATCGGTTTGATAGTTATACTGCCGCTGACATCTATCTTCTCTCCCGGCTGACCCATATCCCAGCCTAAGAACTCCTTGCCTGCGGGGGCTTTGAAGCCGCACTTAGGCAGGGTGTACTGCTTGCCGAGGTCAACATACTCCTCGTCCATATAGCCCGTGCCACCGTTTGCGTCAAAGCTTACTGTGTAGACGGTCTTGTATACTGCCCTTATTGCAACGTGATCGGCAGGCATAGTGAATGTGGTGGTAGATGCATTGGGGTCTGCAAGGATCACGTTTTTACTTACTACCTCCCAATGGTCGAACACCTGGCCTTCGTTCATGCCCTGGTTTGCCTGTATCTTGAGCTTTGCACCGGCTGAGGCGTCATATTTTCTTGTGCCGCCGTTTACAGCGTAGGCTGCGCCGTGCTCTATTACCACATCATAAGTCGATGAGGCAGTGCTTGTGGACTTGAACACCGCCGTGAGGGTATAGTTGCCCTTGACGGCATATCTTATCATATGGTTTATATACTGATTTTTTTCGGGCGAATCATCTATCCAGTAAGCAAAGCGATAGCCCGTTTCTGCGTCGCAGTCGACAATCTCGACGTCACCGTATTTGTAAAAAACATAGTCGCTCCCCGATGACTTGACGGCAACGCCGCCATCGGCGGGTGAGCAGGCTGTTATAAGCCTGTATTTGTATTCGCCCTCAACGTATTTCATTTCCAGAGTTTTGTTGGAATTGATCGGCTGGCTGAAATCAAAAGGCTCATTTGTGGAGCGATCTATCCAGACTGTGGGAACATATGGAACATTTTTGTAAGTGCTGCCGAAGTATAAAGAACCCCGCTGTGCCAGTATATCGCCCGGCATAAGGTACTCATACTCCGTGAGCTTTATAGTCTGTGTGGCATCAGGCACATCAGCAGGAGGCACATTCTCAACAAATGTTACCATGTATTTGCGCTGGTAGACCGCAGTTATATACATCTCAGATGACACGGTATAGGTAAATGTCGGGTCATATGAGAGTGTTTGTTCCGCTGTGGTGCCATACTTGATCGCCCATCTCTCAAAATAATAGTGATCGGTCATTTCTTTTGCGTTGAGAGTGACCTTGTCACCCAATGAATAGCTGCGGGTCTCCTTAGTAGAATAATTTAAGCTTTCACTGAACTTGATAAGTTCTTTTTCATCGGTGTTTGACAAATTGATACTAATAGTCTGTTTTATCCCATCAGCCGCAGCGGCTTTGAGCGCCCCCTCGGGCAGCAGCGCCGCAAGGGCAGTCACCAGCACAAATGCCGTTACGAATGAAAGCAGTTTTTTCATATCCATTTCCTCCTGTAAAACTACATTACCACAAATAATTTACCATTTTAATTATAACAGTTTCCCCACAAATTGTCAAGCTGATTTTGTGCAAAATGCCACAAAAACTATTGACAAAAAGCCACAATATATGGTATAATAAAGAATAATGATGAAACGTGAAGGGCAAGATGTTGGTTACATCTTTCCCCTCACAGTAAACCTCTAAAAAAGGAGGTGCTTTACAGACCTATGGCAGGCGCTTTTGACAGGTTACCGTCATACTCGGTGCTTATGTGCGTTTATGATAAGGAGATACCTGTAAATTTCAATGACAGCCTGGAAAGTATGCTCATGCAGACCTACCCGCCCGATGATTTCGTGCTGGTGTGTGACGGCAAGCTGACAAATGAGCTCAATATCATAGCAAAGTCCTTTCAAAGCGAATACAAGAGCATTTTCAGGATAATAAGAACAGAAGAGAACATGACCCAGGGCGCTGCGCTCAACATAGGCATAGCGGCCTGCAGGCAGGAATATATAGTAAAAATGGACTCGGACGACATCTCCGAGCCTGACAGGTGCGAAACACAGATGCGTGTCTTTGCCCTTGACCCCGAGCTTGATATATTAGGCGGCTGGGTCGAGGAGTTTGACAGCGAAACGGGCAAGGCGATGGCTCTCAAAAAATGCCCCCTGCACCACCGTGACATAATGCAGTATGCAAGGCGCAGAAACCCGTTCAACAGGCAGACGGTGGCTTTCAAAAAGTCGGTGGCGTTTAATGCGGGCGGCTATTCAGACCTTGCACAATGCTCGGACTATGAGTTTGCCGTAAGAATGCTGCAAAGCGGTGCCAAGGCGCAGAATCTGCCGAAGATGCTTGTGCGCTACCGTGTATCAAAAAGCTACAGGCGCAAAAAGCACTGGTCAAACACCAAGTCATTCATCAAGGTGCGTCACAGGATATACAAATCGGGCTTTTCGTCGTTTTTTGATTTTCTCATTCCCGTGACGGCGCAGCTTCTGATGTTCCTGCTGCCAACAAGATTTACAGATTTTATCTACCGCAAGTTTTTGCGAAGGTAGGAAACAAAATAACAAGATATGCCCCCAAGTTGTTGTAACTTAGGGGCATTATTTATATGTCGCAGTCGCTAATACACAGCGGCGCTAATATCCTTATGAATATCATTAACATTTGACACCTTGTTAGTAACATTATTTATGTCATTCATTAAATAAGAATGCGGTTACATCCCATAAGCAATGTGCTAATATTGCTGCTTCCGTATATTTTTTTGCTGTTTCAGTTGAAATTTTATAATTCAAAAAGTCTGTAGGTTCAGATGCTTCGATTGAATATGGTTCATTTGAAGCATCTGCATAAGCTGTTACATCATAAATAACATCAGAATCATTATCTTTAAATGTATCCAGATACTCTACTTCATCGTCAATTTCTTTATACGCATTGATAGTGATTGTTAAAATCTGAGTACTTGCTTGTAATTTAGTGTTTTTTAGTTTGATTAAATATTCCCTTATTTCATCTGTATGTTTGGATCCATAGTAAAATTTTATTAGATTAATTATATCATCTGTAGATGCTCGTTGAATCAAGTCATAAATAATCATTTGTGTGTTTTTTCAAAAACCTCCCATAAAAAACTTACATCTGGCGTTTTATTGCCAAGCAATCTATATGCACCACCAGTTTTATCCATGAAATCATTATCCCCCCAAAAAGCAATAAGATAATAATATTCACTATTCTAATAGTTTTCAAGTATATTCGCTAATACACAGCAGCGCTCATATCCTCGCTATAAACAGCGCAAACTGAATCAGAGCGAGTATTTCGATAAAGACGAGAAACACAAAGACGACACGTATAACCACTTTCTTTGTTTTTCTTTCGTCGCCGGAAAGTTCCGAAGAAGACAACGGGCTGAGTATAAATATCAAAATTATTATGATATCAATTATTCCAACGATAATGCTATACATTGTTTTTACCTCCGACTCCCTATCTTCACAAATCATTATAGCACGCTGCCTATGCTTTGTCAACGCAAAATTGCCGAATCGAAACTGCATTTATCGGCGGCGGATTTTTGTTTTTACAATATTGCAAAAAGTTAATAATTTACAAACGTTTACAATGATTGACAGGGTTTTTGATTTGTGGTAGAATGATTTTCAAGCAGAAACAACGGCAGTTGTGAAGGAAGAAACCTACCCACCAACAGAAAGGAACACGCCTATGAAACTCAACCACAAAAGACCCCTATGCGCACTTTTGGCAGCTGTTATGATGCTCGCCTGCGGGTGCGGCGACAACGGCAGCTCATCAGACACGGCCGACAGCGGCTCATCATCGGGCGACAGCTCATCGGCTGACGGTGGCAACGCAAGCGGCGGTGATGCCGTGGTGACAAGGCAGCGTGAGGACATTCCCCTTGACCCTGTGACCGAAACAAGGGGCGACTTTGACTTATCAGACGTTCAGAACAAATCAGACGTTCCCGAGGATTTCTCGCTTTTCTTTGAGGGCGAGGCAGGCAAGATGAGTGAGAACACCAAGGAGATATCATTTGACAAATACGGCAAGTACTCGGGCACGGGCTTTGCGGCTATCGGCAACAAGGACGAAACGCTGGAGTTCGAGGGCGAGTTCCCTGCTGACGGGGCGTATGATTTCATAATGAACACCGCAGTTTCAAACGGCACAAGTGAGAACTTCATAGCAATAGACGGCGAGAATGTCACCTCATTCTCGGTAGAGGGCAACACCTTCCACGAGGTAGCGGCTTCAAAGGTGCAGGTCACAAAGGGCAAGCACAAGATAGCCATAAAGGCAAAGACAGGCAGCTTTTTTGTTGACACGCTGACTGTAAAGGGCGCCGCACCCGTTGACCTTACCCAGTATGAGATTGACAAGACACTCTGCAACCCCAATGCCACCGACGAAACAAAGCGGCTTTACAGCTTTATGTGTGATGTTTACGGCAAATACATCATCTCGGGGCAGTATGCCGACAAGAACAGAGGCGTTGACAGCGCAGAGTTCTCGGAGTATGACTACAAGCTGGGCAAATACCCCGCAATAATGGGTCTTGACCTTATAGAAGCAAGCCCCAGCAGAGTTGCAAACGGCTCATCGCCCGGCAACATAGTTCAGGTAGCGGAGGACTGGTATCTTAACCGTGGCGGCATAGTTACTATATGCTGGCACTGGAATGCCCCCGAGCCTTACCTCGGCGTAAACGGCGCCGCCTGGTGGGAGGGCTTTTACAAGGACAAGACGAGCTTCAACCTCAAAAAAGCTCTCAGCGGCGAGGACAAAGAGGGCTATGACTACCTTATAAGAGACATCGACTCGATAGCTATGTATCTGCAAGAGCTTGATGACTACCACGTTCCCGTGCTGTGGCGACCTCTGCACGAGGGCGGCGGCGACCCCAAGTGGAACAACCCCTGGTTCTGGTGGGGCTCATCGGGCGCTGAAGCATACAAGGAGCTTTGGAAGCTTATGTATGACAGGCTGACAAACGTTCACCACTGCAACAACCTCATCTGGGTATGGAACGGTCAGAATCTCGACTACTACCCGGGCGATGAGTATGTTGACATGATGGGCTACGACAGCTATCCCGAAGTCAAGGACGACCACTCACCGCAGAAGGGTCTGTGGGATTACACGGCGTCTACCACACCCACAAAGAAGATTCTCGCCATGACCGAGAACGGCGCTATTCCCGACCCCGACGCTTGTATGTCGGAGGGCATACGCTGGTCATATTTCTGCACATGGAACGGCGAATTCGCTCTTAAGGACGCACAGCTCGGCTGCGAATCTAACTCCTACGAATTCTTTGAGAAGATAATGAATCACGAGCGTGTGCTGACTCTTGACGAGCTGCCCGATATCAAATCATGGCCGATAGAATAATGCATATCAATGCACAATTAAGTTCGCTCCGCCGAAGTGGCTGCTTTGGGGGAGCGTTTTTCATTATTCACTATTCACTGAGCAGGCGCATCAAAGACGCACAAAAAAGCACTCCTGCCTTTTACAGCAGAAGTGCTTTATTATTGCAATTATTCCAAAGTGCCTGCGCTTATCCCATTACAACCTCAACAGTATGCTCTGTGCCTGCCTCGAATACGGGGAGGACGTTGCCGCTTACCTTTACACCGTCGCAGGTAACGCTCTTGATACCCTTGCTGATGTGGTCGGGGTTTGTGATAGTGATGTTGTAGGTGTTGCCTCTGAACTTACGTGTAGCCTTGAAGCCGTCCCATGCCTCGGGGATTGAGGGGTCTATCTTAAGGCCGTCATAATCGGGAATGATACCTAAGATAAACTGGGATATAGCCACGAAGTTCCAAGCAGCTGTACCTGTAAGCCAGCTGTTCTTAGCCTCGCCGTGTCTGCTTGCGTCCTTACCGGCTATCATCTGAGCGTAAACGTAAGGCTCAGTTCTGTGCAGGTCGGATATATCTTCAAGATATGCGGGAGCTATCTTGGAGTAGTACTCAAATGCCTGGTCGCCACGGCCTGCGGCTGCCTCTGCGCAGATTATCCATGCATTGTTGTGGCAGAAGATACCTGCGTTCTCCTTGTAGCCTGCGGGGTATGTGGATATCTCGCCGTACTGCTTGTAGTACTTTGTGAATGCGGGGTTGTTGAGCACAAGGCCGTACTTGGAGTCGAGATACTTCTTAACGCTGTTAAGTGTGATGATGTCCTTGCCGCTTTCCTTGCCAAGGCCGCCCATAACTGCGAAGCCCTGGGGCTCGATGAATATCTTGCCCTCTTCGCAGTCCTTTGAGCCCATCTTCTCGCCGAAGTCATCAAATGCTCTTAAGAACCACTCGCCGTCCCAAGCGTACTTAAGGGTGTTCTCGTTCATCTTGTCTATCTCAGCCTGTGCCTTTGCAGCCTCATCAGCAAGACCCTTAGCCTTGCAAAGTGCAACATACTCAGGTCCTATGTAGCTCATCATACAAGCCACCATTACAGACTCAGCAACACGGCTGAATTTCTGCTCGCCGTACTTGGGCGATGTGTATGTCTGGAAGCTCTCGCCGGGTGTGTCGGAATGGCAGGAGAGGTTGATGCAGTCGTTCCAGTCAGCACGCATAGCAAGGGGCAGACCGTGAGGGCCTACGAAGTTTGCAACGTGCCAGAAGCTCATCTTTAAGTGGTGCATCATCGACTGAGCCTTGCTCTCGTCGTTGTCATAAGGCACCTGCTCGTCAAGGATAGACCAGTCGCCTGTTTCCTTGATATACTGAGCTGTTGAGAGTATCATCCACAGCGGGTCGTCGGAGAAGTCGCCGCCGATAGCGTCGTTGCCCTTCTTTGTAAGGGGCTGATACTGGTGATAGCAGCCGCCGTCTTCAAACTGTGTAGCTGCAAGGTCAAGTATACGCTCTCTTGCTCTGTCGGGTATCTGGTGAACGAAGCCTAACAGATCCTGGTTGGAGTCACGGAAGCCCATACCTCTGCCGATACCGCTCTCAAAGTAAGAAGCAGATCTTGACATATTAAATGTAACCATGCACTGATACTGGTTCCAGATGTTTACCATACGGTTGAGCTTCTCATCGCCTGTCTCAACATGATACTGCGAGAGAAGTGCTTCCCAAGAAGCCTTGAGCTCAGCAAGTGCCTTGTCAGCCTTCTCTGCTGTGTTCATAGCTTCGATCATAGCGTAAGCCTTTGACTTGTTCATCGAGCCGTCAGCGTTCCACTTGTTCTCACCGTTCTCAACATAGCCAAGCAGGAATACAAGTGACTTCTCCTCGCCTGCTGCAAGGGTAACGTCTACGCAATGTGAAGCGATAGGCGACCAGCCGTCAGCTACCGAGTTGTTGCTCTTGCCTGCGAATACAGCCTGCGGGTTAGCAAAGCCGTTGTAAAGACCCATAAATGTCTCTCTGTCGGTATCAAAGCCGCAGATGTCGGTGTTTACTGTATAGAATGCAAAGTGATCTCTTCTCTCCTTGTATTCTGTCTTGTGGAAGATAGTCGAGCCTTCGATCTCTACCTCACCTGTGCTGAAATTACGCTGGAAGTTCTCGCCGTCGTCCTGAGCGTTCCAGAGGCACCATTCAAGGAATGAGAAAAGCTTGAAGCTCTTGGGCTTGTCAGAGGTGTTCTTGAGCACCATTTTCTGAACTTCGCCGCTGAAATTCTGGGGAACAAAGAATGTTACCTCAGCAGACACGCCGTTCTTTTCGCCCTTGATAACGGTATAGCCGATACCGTGGCGGCAGGAATAGCTGTCAAGCTCAGTCTTTACAGGGCTCCAGCCGGGGCTCCAAACAGTCTCGCCGTCGTTTATGTAGAAATATCTGCCGCCCATATCAACGGGAACGTTGTTATAGCGGTATCTTGTTATTCTCCTGAGTCTTGCGTCCTTAAAGAAGCTGTAACCGCCTGCGGTATTCGAGATGAGTGAGAAAAACTCCTGAGTGCCGAGGTAGTTTATCCACGGATAGGGAGTTCTGGGGTTTGTGATGACATACTCCTTATTGACGTCATCGAAGAAACCAAACTTCATAATAAATTTCCACCTTTCATTTTTATGATGTAAGAGGTGAGATGACAGAGGTCTTGCCCCTTTTCTCACTCTGACATTTTTTGTTTATATTAAGCATTTAGCTTAAATTACGATTTTAAAGCACCGCAAACCTCTGCCAGCACTTAAACTTCCCGCCCTTATTAAGCTCGCTGTAGCCGCTTACCTCTCTCGGCAGGGAGAGATTGGCCGAGTTTATCATAGCCGTCATAGGCTCGGGGCAGAAGTAGCCGTTTACGCCGTTGTGATTCCACATATTCCAGAATTTAAACTGCTCTGACACCTCGTTGATAACACGCCTGCCCGACTGCCTGTCGGTTATTATCACGCCGTAGAAAGGCTTGCCGTCAAGTGTGGTGCTCTCGGCGGTATACATATCATTCGAGATATCGTGGCACACCGCCTGCATATCGCCGCTCTTATACTGCTTGTCGTAGTCATCAGGCTCTCTTAGCTCCTCGGTGGGCAGGCACCTTTCATCAAGAATGCACTTTTTGCCTATCGGAACTTCAAAGTATACCTGCGCTTCGTCGCCGCCGTCTGTTATGGGGGCGTTAATGCAGGTGTGAGTGCAGACAGACACGGGCAGCGCCTTATCGGCCTTGCTTTCAAGCTCTATCTCCTGCTTAAGACCCTCGCTCTCGGAAAGAGTAAAGGTATAGCTTATCTTAAAGGGCAGCGGGAAGTATTTGAACATCTCATCGCTCTCGTCAAACTCAAAGCTCGTTCTGCACACAGCCTTGTCGCCCTGCACCTCGGCAGACTCCAGCTTATGCGCTCTGTTATGCACAAAGCCGTGGAGGTAGTTGTTGAGGTTTTCCTCATTGACGGGCATATGATACACAGCGTCAGAGGTCTTTATAACGCCTGCGTCAAAGCGGTTGGGCAGATATAGCGTCGGCAGACCCCATATAGGCCTTGCCTCGTTTATAGTGTCGGCAGTCACTTCTTCTTTGTAGCGGAAGACCTCTACCTTATTCTCCTCGTCACGGAACCTGAGCACAGAGCTGCCCATTGTGTAAGCTATCACAGCGAAATAGCGCCCTGCTTCAAGGCGGACGGTCTTTTCGCCCTTGAACTCAAAATCTTTCTCGGCAATTGCCATTGATAATACCCCTTTTTATGTTGTTTTGTATAATTTAAATAGTAAACAAGAATTACGAAAACGTTTAGTTACTACAATTATAACATATTTATTTGCTAAAGTCCAGTATTTTTCAATAAAATAATAGTACATTTAGCGTAAAAAAAGTGGGGGTCATTCAATGCAAAATGCACAAAAGGTCAGTCAAAAATGGCTTCAAGGCGCTTTATGAACTCATTATACCCCTCAGGCCAGGAGTTTGACCCGCCCGACCAGTAGCGCTTGCCGTTTTCGGTGAGTGACAGGTTAAAGCCCTCGCCGTCGAGCACATCTGAGTTTGAATAGCTCTTGCCGAGCCACTCTCTCATACCTATCCTGCCGAACAGCTCACACAGGCTCTCATAGTCGCTCTTTGTGAGGGTGACACGCTTCTCCAAAAACTCCTCACGCTCTTTATCGTCATTCCAGCGGCCGTAGTACTGCGAGCAGATAAGCTTCTCCCCGTCAAAGACAAGCTCCCTCTCTCTTTCCTCCGCCGAGCACCAGTTCTCGCTGAGTGTGAGCTTCTCAAACTTAAGCGGCACTCTTACCGCCTGCTCCATTACGGCGCTTATGCCGTTTTCGATAGGTAGTGTGAACATTGTTTGACCTCCTCGTTTATGTTATTGGATTATATAGTCTTTTGTAACAAATCGGGGGTTATGCGGAAATGCATAATTCATAATGCATAATGCATAATTAAGGAGTGCGGCTTTGCCGCACAGATGCCCATTCGGGCAAAGGATTTGATGTGGATGAACGCATATCCGAAGGGGCTTGGGTGGCGCTGGTGTCAACAGAGTTGACACCGAAAGCCCCCAAACAGCCTCCCCTTAAGGGGAGGTTGGTATCGCCTCGCTATCGCTCGGCTCCTGCCGCCTATCGGCGGCGCCGCAAAGCGGTCTCGGCGCTAAGGCGCCTCGACATTTGCGGCATAGGGCGGCGAACATTATTTGTTCCTTTAGGGCTGTTGTTACCACAACGCTGTGCGGTTTAGTATACTTAGTTCGCCGCCCAGCGCCTGCGGCGAATGGGGCGCTGCCTGTACTCAATCGAGCAAGCTCGATTGAGTACGACCTCGCAAGGGCCAGCCCTTGACCTGCAAGCCCTTTTTGAGGAAAAGGGCTTGACCCGAAAACCTTCTTGTGATTTTATTTTCCTACTGGTTTTTACTTCCCCACACAGAACTTCGAGAACACCTCATTGACCACCGCTTCG